>NZ_NPIA01000003.1:0-300000 GCF_002262935.1 Lottiidibacillus patelloidae
TTCTTCACACTTTTTATTTACGATAAGTCAACATCAACTCGTAATACTCGTTGTGTTTCCTTTATCTCAAACAAAGTGCTCCAGAATTTATGGCGCTAAACGGTCGCTTCATCTTTTCTTTATTCCCCGCCAAAGAAGTCAATGTCCGAAGCATCTACTGCACTGGAATTCATGTGAGTTGCATCATATTCTGCTTCATATTGCTCATGCTTTCGATTTGGGTATATTTGCGTGTTCTTTCCGTCTATGTCATTACCGATAAATGTTTCTAAATCTTCTACGAATCCTTCAAGTTCTTCTCCTTCAGCAATCATTTCATTATAATCATCTTTATTTTGTTCGCCAAAGTCAGATGGTGTATCTGACGTACCATAACTTGCAACGGCTTGAAATGTGTCTTCAGCATCGTAAAATGTTGCATCACGATCATCATTTACGAAACTCTTAAAAGGTGTACCTAATACATCTTCTTCTGCAGGACGTTCGTGGTGAACAATTTTATTTTTACTATGATCAATACATACGGTTGCAGTTGGTAACACTTCTAGACGCTCTGCGTTAATTTCACTTCCACAAACTTCGCATATTCCATAAGTCCCTTGCTCCATTTTTGCGAGGGCATGGTTTATTTCTTCGAGTTCTTTTTCACTATGTTCATTTAAGGCAATATCTTTTTCACGTTCATACAGCTCAGTTCCCAAATCACCTGGGTGATTATCGTAATTAGATAATTCTCCAACTGTTTCATTGGCGTGTGCATTTTCTAAGTCAAAGTGATCATTTCGACCGATAGTTTCCTCAAGTTGTTTTTTTCGATTTGTAAGGCGCTTTTTAAATGTTGCTTTCTTTTCATTAGATATCATAAGAAATCTCCTTCCTCCACTTTACGAGGTACTTCTTTTAGTATGTGAAAAAACGGGCTATTTTTCCGAAAAGTGGTCTGTTAATTTTTAGCAATTATTACAGTAGACATGTTTGTTTTTCAAGTGACATATATATCATTAAGCAAATAAAAAGAATTCCTTATATACCAAGGGATTAGGAGGAAGGTGTCATGAAAGCATTACCAAATATTAAGGTACTTGATTTAACGCGTGTTTTAGCTGGACCATACTGCACGATGATATTAGGTGATTTAGGAGCGGATGTCATTAAGGTTGAAGCGCCAGGTGGAAGTGACGATACGAGAAAATGGGGTCCACCATTTATAGCAAATGAAAGTGCTTATTACTTATGTACAAATCGTAATAAAAGAGCATTAACAATTAATTTGAGAACAGTACAAGGGCGTAACATTATAAAAAAACTCGTTAAAAGCAGTGATGTAATTATTCATAACTTTAAGACGGGGGCTATGGAAAAGTGGGGCTTAAGTTACGAAGAGCTCTCGCAAATAAATGAACAGCTAATCTTTTGTTCGATAAGTGGCTTTGGCGAAACAGGTCCATTAAAGGGACAACCTGGGTATGATGCAATGATTCAAGCGATGGGCGGTCTAATGAGTATTACTGGAAGTAAAGAGTCTGGACCTACGAAGGTTGGTGTTGCAGTTGCCGATTTATCTGCAGGGCTTTATGCAACGATTGCGATTTTAGCAGCACTAAATGAAAGAAATAATTCGGGGAAAGGACAAAAGATTGATATTTCCCTCTTTGACACGCAAATTGCCATGCTTGCTAATGTTGCAAGTAACTATTTAATCTCTGGAAAGGTGCCAGAATTACATGGCAATGAACACCCAAATATTGTTCCTTATCAACCTTTTCACACGAAAGATGGACAACTTGTCGTTGCTGTCGGGAATGACACACAGTTTGAAAAGCTTTGCCAAGTCATTGGGCTAGATTCTCTCTTGGCAGATTCACGTTTTGCCACAAATGCCAAGCGTTTAGAAAACAGAGAAGAACTTCTAAATATATTGAAAGAAACCATTCTGAACTGGAAAAAGGCAGATCTTCATGAAAAATTAGTTGGAGCTGGTATTCCAAGTGGGCCAATTCAAAATGTAAAAGAAGTGTTTGAACATCCGCAAACAAGCGAAAGGAATATGGTAGTTAAAGCCGCCTTTCCTAATCAAGAATCGGTAAGTCTTGTCGGTAGTCCTTTAAAAATGAGTAGGACAAAGATATCGGTTGAGCGCCACCCTCCAAAAGCAGGAGAGCATACAGAGGAAATTTTAACGGAGCATGGCTTCTCTGAAGAAGAGATTGCCTTATTAAAAAAGGAAAATGTTATTTAGAAAGGGTGAAAAATATGAAGTTTACATTATCAGATGAACAACAAATGGTAAAAAAAATGGTTCGAAAGTTTGTTGACGAACATATTAATCCACACATTCAAACATGGGATAGACAAGGATATTTTTCTACAGAAGTCTTGAAAAAGTTAGGAGAGCTCCATTTAATGGGTGTTTGTATCCCGAAAAAATATGGTGGGGCGGGGATGGATTACAATACGCTAGCAATCGTTTGTGATGAGTTAGAGCGTGGAGATACTGCATTTCGAACTGCGGTATCGGTTCATACGGCATTGAATAGTATGACGCTTTTGCAATGGGGAAATGAAGAACAAAAAATGAAATATTTAGTGCCGCAATCAAAGGGTGAGAAAATTGGTGCCTTCGGATTAACAGAGCCAAATGCAGGGAGTGATGTTGCTGCCATTGAAACTTCAGCACAACTAAACGATGACCATTATGTGATAAATGGCTCAAAAACTTGGATTTCATTATGTGATATTGCCGATCACTTTCTAATTTTTGCTTATACGGATAAATCGAAAAAGCATCGTGGAATTAGCTGTTTTATCGTTGAACGTGATTTCCCAGGAGTATCCTCAAAAGCGATCAAAGGAAAGCTTGGCATTCGTGCTGGTAATACAGGAGAAGTTATTTTAGATAATGTAAAAGTTCCTAAAGAAAACTTAGTCGGTGAAGAAGGAGAAGGATTTAAAATTGCAATGTCAGCGTTAGACAATGGAAGGTTTACAGTTGCCGCTGGGGCATGTGGTCAAATCAATGCATGCTTGGAAGCAAGTTTAGCTTATTGTCATGAAAGAGAAACGTTTGGTAAGAAAATTGGTGAACATCAACTTGTTCAACAAATGATTGCAAAAATGGTTGTTTCCCTCGAGAATTCCCGGTTATTAGTTTATAAAGCAGGAGAATTAAAGAATGAAGGTAAGCGGAATACAAAGGAAACATCATTAGCAAAATGGTATGCATGTGATGCAGCGTTTGATGCAGCTGTTGATGCAGTGCAAATTCATGGTGCATACGGATATTCCGATGAGTACCCAGTTGAAAGATTCTTACGAAATGCAAAAGCACCAGTAATTTATGAAGGAACAAGAGAAATTCATACGATAATGCAAGCTGAGTATGCGCTAGGGTACAGACAAGATAAAAAATTAAGAAAAATGCTCCCGTCATGGCCGTTTAACGAATAATACAGCATTGCTCCTCATATAAAGTAATAGTGGCTTGTCCAAATAAAAAAGGCTCATACGTTATGAGCCATATTGTTTTAAACAGTAACCTATCCGTCTTATTGCTTGTATTAATCGATCTTCTTTGACAGATAAAGAAATGCGGAAGTTATTATTGCTATATGAACCAAATGCAGTTCCAGGTGTTACAACTACTCCAAACTTATCTAGTAAGTTATAGCAAAATTCATTCGTGTCGACTGTATTTGGTAGTTTTACCCACAGATAAAATGTAGCTTGAGCTGGTGTTACTTCAAGATTCATTTCATTCAGCAGCCGTACTGCAATAGTTCTTCTTTGTTGAAAGATTTTATTCATTGCAGGAATAGATGAAAGCTCATGTTCCAAGGCGTAAGTAGCAGCTTTTTGAATGGGGATAAATTGGCATGTATCAGTGTTATTCTTTACTGTTGCGAGCGCTTTAATAATGTCTTTGTTCCCAACAACATAGCCTATTCGCCACCCTGTCATACTAAAAGATTTTGAAAAAGAGCCAAATTCTACGCAGCATTCTTTTGCACCTTCAACTTGTAAAATGCTTGGAGCTGGTTTGTTGTCAAAAGTCATTAATTGATAGGCAGCATCATGAGCAACTGCAATGCTATTTTTCTCAGCAAATGCAACAGTTCTAGAGAAAAAATCAATGTCAGCTGATGTAGATGTAGGATTATTTGGATAGTTAAGAAACATTAACTTACTGCATTGTAATATTTCATCAGGTATAACAGCGTAATCGGGTAAGTAGTCATTCTTAGCTAAAAGCGGCATTTCATACGCTGTTGCATCAGCTAAATATGTTGCCGTTTTGTAAACAGGATAGCTTGGATCAGGAATTAAAACGATATCATTTTTATCAGCGAGAGCAGGAACGATGTGAGAAATTCCTTCTTTCGATCCAATTAATGTTAAAACTTCCTCATTAGGATCTAACGTTACGTTGTATACATTTTTGTAATAATTAGCCACAGCTACACGGAACTCTTCAATTCCACTAAAAGGAGAATATTGAAACACTTGTTGCTGTGATGCTAATTCCGTTTGTAACTTATTGACGATGGAAGGAGGGGTTGGTAAATCAGGGGCTCCAATTCCTAAATCAATAATATCAATTCCTTCATTAATTAATTCCTTTTTCTTTTTATTAATTGAAGTAAAAACGTATGGTGGGATTCTCTTTAAACGGTTTGATAGTACATCCACTTATAAAACCACCTTTCATTTTTTAGTTATTACACAAGCTTTTACTAATTTTATTCCGGGGGAGGACAAAAAGATGACAAGAGAATATTTAAATTATATTAATGGTGAATGGGTAGCTTCAAAAGGTAATGAATATAGAGAAAACTACAATCCAGCAACAGGTGAATTATTAGGGAAGGCAACACAATCTACTGCTGATGATGTTTCTTATTCTGTAAGTATGGCGAAATTAGCCCAGCGTGAGTGGAGAAATGTACCGGCCCCAAAGCGTGGAGAAATTTTAATGAAAATTGGGGATTTGCTTAAAAGAGATAAAGAACGACTAGCTAAGATATTAACGGAAGAAATGGGGAAAGTGATTGTAGAAGCTAGAGGGGAAGTTCAAGAGGCCATAGATATGGCCTATTACATGGCTGGCGAAGGAAGACGTTTAGTCGGTCAAACAACGCCATCGGAATTGCCAAATAAACATGCCATGTCAATGAGGGTGCCAGTTGGAATAGTTGGGATTATTACACCATGGAATTTCCCAATTGCAATCGCCTCATGGAAAATGTTCCCTGCTCTCGTAAGTGGAAATACTGTCGTCTGGAAGCCTGCATCCGATACACCTGCTTTAGCAACAAAATTTATGAAAATTATTGAAGAAGCTGGAGTGCCAAAAGGAGTCGTAAATTTAGTGCATGGTTCTGGGAGTGTTGTCGGCGAGGCTATTGTCGATCACCCAGATGTGGGAGTTGTTTCTTTTACTGGCTCGACAGAAGTAGGCAGTGAGCTTGCTTCAAAAGCTAGTAAAAAGTTAAAAAAAGTTTCATTAGAAATGGGCGGCAAGAACGCAATTATAGTTATGGAAGATGCAGATATTGAATTAGCATTAGAAGGAATATTATGGAGTGCATTCGGAACGAGTGGTCAACGCTGTACTGCTTGTAGCAGATTGATTGTTCATAAAAGTATAAAGGAAAAATTAACTGAAAGATTAGTTGCAAAAGCAAAGGAATTAATATTAGGAAACGGCTTAAATGAGAAAGTTCAAGTAGGACCTGTAATAAATGAAAATGCACTTAAACAAATCAAAAAGTATGTAGAAATTGGCAAGCAAGAAGGAGCGACCCTTCTCATTGGTGGGGAAAGAGAGCATATAGACTTGCTGAAAGACGGCTATTATTTTCAGCCAACCATTTTTACGGATGTTGATCCTTCGATGAGAATTTTTAAGGAGGAAATTTTTGGCCCTGTTTTATCAATTATAGAAGTCAATAGTTTAGATGAGGCAATTGATATAAATAACAATACCGTTTATGGTCTGTCTAGTTCAATTTACACCGCGGATGTAAATGCTGCGTTTCGAGCAATGAGAGATCTACAATCAGGAATCGTTTATATTAATGCAGGAACGATTGGAGCGGAAATTCATTTGCCATTTGGTGGAATGAAACAAACTGGAAATGGTCATCGTGATTCGGGATTGGCAGCGTTAGATGTATGTACGGAATGGAAAAGTGTTTATGTTGACTATAGTGGTACATTACAGCGTGCTCAAATAGATAATAACTAGTACTTTATAAAAGGGGGGCTATCATGAATTATTTAGTTTTAGGTGCAGGATTAATGGGTAAAGAAGTAGTAAGAGATTTGCTTGAAAGTCCTAATGTTTCAAAGGTTGTCTTAGCAGATGTGGATATAAAAAAGGCAAAAGCTGTTACTTCCTCTTTCTCTTCGCTAAATTGTGTAGCAACTTATGTTAATGCAAACGACGAAGATGAACTAGTTGAACTATTAAAAAGTTTTGACGTTGTAATTAACGCTCTTTTCTATACATTTAATGTAAAAGTAGCTAAAGCTGCAATAAAGGCAAATGTGTCCTTATGTGATTTAGGAGGACATATAGGAGCTGCGACAGATCAAGTTCTTTCATACAAAGAGGAAGCAAAAAATGCTGGTATAACAATAATTCCAGATCTAGGTGTTGCCCCTGGCATGATTAATATTTTAACAGGATATGGTGCTAGTCAATTAGATGATGTAGAAGGTATCCAACTACGTGTTGGCGGTATTCCAGTTAAACCCGAACCACCATTAGAATATAACCAAGTGTTTTCGATGGAAGGTGTTTTTGATCATTACACGGACCCATCACTAATTATCCAAGATGGTCATATGAAAAGCGTTCCTTCTCTATCGGGAATTGAGACACTCTACTTTGATCGTTTTGGGCCATTAGAAGCTTTTCATACTGCTGGCGGGACATCGACAATCTCTGAATCATTTTCACATGTTAAGCATTTAGACTATAAAACAATTCGTTATAAAGGTCATGCCGAGAAAATGAAGCTGCTAGTCGACTTGAATTTAACTAAGGACGACTATTATGTGACATTGAATGATACAAAAATAAAACCGAGAGATGTTTTGTTAAAAACGCTTGAACCGATTGTCAAACTTGGTGAAAAAGATGATGTCGTTTTACTGAGAGTTATCGTTAATGGTGTGAAAAATAGTAAACGAATATCAAAAGTGTATGAAATGGTGACATACAACAATAAGGAAAGAAATATTACGGCAATGGCAAAAGCTACAGCTTACACGATATCAGTTGTTGCTCAATTTATTGCCAATGGAGATATAGTAAAAACAGGTGCGTTCCCACCGGAAAAAATAGTGCCAGGTGCACAGTACATTACAGAAATGGCTAAACGAGGTGTTCAAATTACGGAAACAACGATCGATTTGAACAATTAGGAGGCATATGATGAAAAAAAAGATGTCAGTAGCTCAAGCTATTGTAGAAGTGCTCTCTACTGAAAATAGTCAATACATTTTTTGTGTGCCAGGTGAAAGTTATTTAGGATTGTTGGACGCATTATACGATAGTGACATTAAAGTTATAGCAACGCGCCATGAAGGAGGAGCATCCTTTATGGCCGAAGCTTATGGAAAAGCAACAGGAAAGCCTGGACTAGCGATGGCAACGAGAGGTGTTGGTGCAGCAAACTTATCAATCGGAATTCATACAGCATTTCAAGATTCAACTCCGATGATTATCTTTATCGGTCAAGTAAACCGAAAATTTAAAGGACGAGAAGGTTTTCAAGAAGTTGATTTAGAAAAGTATTTTGCACCAATCTCTAAATGGGTTGTAGAAGTACAACATGCTGAACAAATTCCTGAAATTATGAAAAGAGCCTTTTTTGTTGCAACATCAGGTAGGCCAGGTCCTGTAGTCATTTCCTTGCCTGAAGATGTCCTAGTAGAAGAAAGAGAGTTTGAACTGTTAGGACCTTCTCCGAAGCCACCAGCACCTGCTCCTGGAAATGAAGAGTTAGATAAAATGAAACGAATGATTGAGAATGCGGAAAGACCAATCATTATTGCTGGGGGAGGCATTAATACTGCTGGTGCAAAAAAAGATCTTCTCTTACTAGCTGAAAAGTGGAACACTCCAGTCATATCAGCTTTTAGAAGACATGACGTTTTCCCACATCAACATCCTCTTTATGCCGGACAGCTAGGTCTTGGTACACCAAAGGAGATCATTGAAACGGTATCCGAAGCAGATGTTATTATTGCGATAGGGACTCGTCTTTCGGAAATAACAACTCAAGATTATTCGTTATTTAACAAGGAACAAAAAATTATTCAAATTGATATAGATTATCAATCAATGTTTAAAGGTTCAAATCCAGTCCTTCCAATAGTCGCTGACGCAAAGGAGGCGATTTCTCAACTTTTAAAAGCGAGCATTCTATTAAAATGTGAAAAAGCAAAGTTGTTTGCTAGAAAAAGAAGACTAGCATATGAAAACACATTGCTACCGCAAAGCATAAAGCCTGAAGCTTTAAAATATAAAAATATTATCCATCTATTAGAAAAGCACTTGCCAAAGGACGCAATCATTACAAATGACGCTGGTAATTTTGCTGGTTGGCTGCATCGCTTTTTTAAATTTTCAGAGACAAATATTTATATAGGTCCAACTTCAGGAGCAATGGGATATGGCTTGCCAGCTGCAATTGGAGCAAAGTTAGCAAATCAAGAAAGGACAGCCGTCTGTTTAGCTGGAGATGGTGGTTTTATGATGACTGCTCAAGAACTAGAAACGGCTTCTAGATATAATGTTCCAATCATTAGTATCATTTTTAACAACGGTATGTATGGAACAATTCGGATGCATCAAGAAAAAGTTTATCCAAACCGAGTCATTGCCACTGATCTCAGTGAAATGTCGTTTGCTAAATTAGCTAGTGCCCTAAACATTACTAATTATATTGTCCATTCCGAAAAAGATTTTGAGGCAGCACTACTGCAAGCTCTCGAGAATGATACGGGCGCTGTTATCGAAATTATGATGGAAAAAGAGCAAATATCGGTTACCACGACACTATCTGATTTAAAGCAAAAACAGCATTAATATACCAAATGTTGCTTGTTCGTGCTAAAATAGTAGTAAATTTACTATGAATGTGAGGCACGAACATGAAAAAATTAGTATTACCAGCGATCATTACTGGCTTGTTTTTAGTCAGTGGATGTGGTCAGACAATTGAAGAAGAAGCAAAAGATACTGTTGAAACGTATATGGAAGCTGTTGAAAAAGAGGAACTTGAAACGGTTATCGAAATGTTAGCGAAAGACCATCAATATGAAATGCCGGACTTAGCATTTGAAATGTTATTTGACAGCTATGACTTAGATTATGAAATTGAAAAAATGACGGTTGTATCTGCAGATGAAAATAAAGTAGTTATTGAAGTTATCCAAACGAACAAAATAATTAATGTAACCGGCCAAGAGTTTCTTAAAGATAGCCGTGTCACAGCAACACATACTTTAGTAAAAGAAGATGGAGATTTAAAGTTTTTAAGTACTGAATATAGCAATGCTGAAGAACTAAAATAAAGGTTATGCCAATTTTAAATAAATCCAAACGATTTCAGAATTTCATCTGATTCGTTTGGATTTTCTTTATGCCATTTTTTTAGTGCCTACTCATATACATATGTATAAGGGGAGGGATGCTTTTGCAATATTTATTACCACCACATATAAAAGCTGAAGGAAAAGGGACGGTAAAAGTTGAGCCAGACCAAGCGGTTGTTACAGTAGGTGTGGTAACAAAGAATCAAAACGCCGAAAGTGCACAGAACGAAAATGGTAAGATTACAAATAAAGTAATTTCTGCTTTGGAAGCATTAGGTATCGGGGAAAAGGAAATTGAAACTGCATCGTATTCCATCAATCGGGAAGTAGATTATGTAAATGGTCAAAAAATTGAGCGGGGATATATCGTCAACCATCAATTAATGATTACAATCAATGATCTTAAAAAGATTGGAAGTGTTTTAGATACAGCAGTAAAAGCCGGCGCAAATGTCGTCCATTCTTTACGTTTTCAACTCCGTGATGAAAATAAAGTTTATCGTCAAGCTTTGAAGGAAGCAGTCAGTGATGCAAGGAAAAAAGTAAATGCCATAGCTACGAGTCTTAAAGTTTCTGTTTACGCTATTCCATATAGTATTGAAGAACGAAGTACAGGGATTGTGAGGCCTTTTGATACGATGCAATTGGAGAGTGTCAATAAAGGTACGAAAATCATGACAAAACAAGTTGAAGTAACTGCAAATATTAGTATGATTTGTACGATTGCTAACTTGCAGCAATAAATGATAGAGGCTGGACAATAACTAAGCCTGGCCCGTGGAAAGCGAGAGATTTTGACGGAGCATTATATTTTCATCGAAATAAAAGAAAGAACTGAACGATCCAGATTTTAAGTCTGAATGAGTTCAGTTCTTTCTATTCTTATAAACTTTTTGTCCCAACTTCTTTTCAATGCGTGGCTTCATTTCTTAATAGGGACAATTATATCATAAGCTACACCATGTTCTGCATTATTAATTGTAATTGAGCCATTGTGTGAATCAATGACCTTTTTTACAATTGTTAGACCAAGTCCAAAATTTCCTTCCAAACCTTTTGAAAATGGTTCAAATAACTTTTCTAGTAATGCCTCATCAATCTTAGGGCCATCATTCCAAATGTGCAATTTACCAAATTCGTTTTCTTTAGAGAAAGAAATCTTAATTTGAGTTTTAGCATAACGGAGGCAATTATTTAAAATATTTTCCAATGCTACTTCAAATTGGGCCCTATTGCCAATCATTCCAAAATCATTATTTTCAATTACCCAATTCACTTCTCTTTTTTGATGTTTTACTCGGTTCGATACAGCTTGTAGTAATTCAAGAATTTGAAATGGTTCGTATTGTTTATGTTTCGTTTCTAAATATTGTAGTTTTGTTAAATAAAGTAGATCTTGGATTTTTGTCTCTAACCTTTTTGCTTCTTCAGAAATGACTTCCGTCGTTTTTTCTAATGTACCTTTCACGTACAAACCATCCCGAATTGCTTCAGCATAACTCTGTATAATCATGACCGGAGTTTTTAAGTCATGAGAAATGTTTTGCATAAAAGATTGTTGTGCTTTATCTTGTTGAAGTAGTTGCTTTCGCATTTCCTCAATCGATTGTGCTAATTCACCTAATTCATCACTTCGTTTAATGTTTAATGGTTCATCCCAATTTCTTTTTGCAATTTTTCTTACGTGCAATTTCATCGTGATAATCGGCTTCGTTAATCGTTTTGCAAGTCCTGAGGAAATAAAAATACTAATCACGATTATAATTGCCATTAGGAAGAAAATCCTTTTAAACAAAGTAACAACAAGTTCATCTCTGTACGTATCCCACATGAATGAAATTACGTAATAATTCTTTTCATGCTCGACTAATTTTTGAGCAACGATAAATATTGTTTCTCCTTGAAATGGAATGGAATATTTTTTACTACTTACGTTTTCTCTATTAATATTAGTAATTATTTTTGAGATGATTAACGGATTTAACTTTGTTCCTTTTATTATCTTTCCTTCATTATTTACTAGTACGTGATTTACTGTTCGTATCGATTGGATTTCTTGGGGAGAATCGATCTTCCCTATTTCTAAGTCACGATTTTTATTATAAAAAAATTGTTGAGAGTAATGTATTGTTGTAAATATTTCTTCCGTAAAAAAATTTTTCAAAGTAATAGGGAGAAAAAATAATAGTAAGAGAGAAGTGCATAATAGTAAACCTGTAAATACAGCTGTAATTTGAATGAATAATGGCCATTTTTTCATCATTGTGGCATCCTATACCCATATCCATAAATTGTTTCTAGAGGTAGGTTTGGCATTTTTTTTCGCAATCGACGAATTAAGTCATCTACGACACGGTCAGATCCAAAGTAATCTTCTCCCCAAATGGTAATTAAAATATTCTCGCGAGAGAACGCAACGCCTTTATGGTTACAGAAATAACATAGTAAATCGAATTCTTTTGCAGTTAGTTCAAGAGAAGTGCCTTCAAACAAAACGTCACGTTTGTTTTCAAATATTTGGTATTCTCCGCAATGTAAAACAAGGTCTTGTTGTTTCGGACTACCGTAAACACGTTGAAGTACATTTTTAACACGAATCGTTAGCTCCCTTGGAAGAAATGGTTTAGAAATATAATCGTCACAGCCCATTTCTAATCCAATAACACGATCTAGCTCAGCATCACGAGCTGAAATGAAAATGACTGGCACATTACTTTTCTTTTTGACTTCTTTTAGTAATTGAAAGCCATCAATGTCAGGAAGCATAATGTCTAAAATCCACAGGTGTGGTTCATCACTTGAAGCTAATGCTTCTTCACCTGTATGGAAAGAGTGGACTATCCAATCTTCTTTTTTTAAATAGGTTGTTAATATTTCGTTAAGTGATTTCTCATCTTCAACTATGTTGATGACATATTGCATCGTTACTCCCCCTATAAATATGAAAAGAAAGGACGTAGCTAGACGTCCCTTCGGTAAATTCTCTTAATTTGAAAAAGAAGCAATGAACGCTTTCAGACGCTCATTTTGTGTTTTAAATACTTCTAAAACTTTTGGAAGTGTTTGGCGAATTAAATCAGCATCTTCAGAGGCAATAGCCTCGTTAAATTCCTTTATTAATTCATGATGCTTTTCATGGTTTCCAGCGAAGTCGTGTTTGTCCTTGAAGTGGCCGAATTTTTCTTTCATTATTTGATGAGCTTCTTCTTTCGTTAGTTCGCCATTTTTTACTTGTTCATGAAGCTTTTTCATTTCTTCTTTGTACGTTTCTTTAATGCTTTCTTTTTTGCTAGCTTTTAATTCTTTTATTTGTTCCATTAAGCTTTTCCGTTCAGCAAGAACTTCTTCCCAGTCACTTAATTGATCGGGTGTATATTTTTCTGCGAGTAGCTGAAAGTACATACCTTTATGAACACCTAATTTAATATGGTCTCGTTTATGCTCCCATTTCTTTTTCATCACATCAGTAATTTTGGTCTTTTTGTTTTGTTCTTTAGCAGAGTCTTCGTCTGTTTGAGCAAATGCTAGAACAGGTAAAGCTAACGTTAACACTATCGCAAGAATAAATCCTTTTGATTTTAAGAACTTCATTTTTTCATCTCCTTAAATCGTTTTTTAATACATTTATAGGATAGCCAATAAATATCGAATGAAAATCGAAATAATGTGTGAAATTATGTGATGGCAATGATAATTCTATCTAATTAAATAATATATTTTTACTCGTTTAGGAGCAAGTCAATATCTGTTAAGAGTTGTTCATGATTAAAAGGAACGTTAGGTTTTGTCATTTCATAAATTCCCCGGATGCGATTCTCTTTATCAACTAAGTAAAATTTTGTTTGATGAGAAAAGTAGCCGCTTGCAGTTTTTTTATAGATTAATTTAAATTGCGAAATGGCTCTTTCAGTTTCTGTAACAGTTCCATGTAGCCATATCCAACCATTAAAGTCTGCTTCAAAAGCCTTTGCATATTTTAGCAACGTTTCTTTATCATCTCTTTCAGGATCAAAAGACATCGTTATTAATTGAACTTTATTTGCAAAAAGGTCTTTTTCTTTCAAATTAATTTGTAGACGTTTAAAGTCATTCATTGTCATTGGACATATATCAGGGCAATTCGTGTAAATAAATGCGATGACTTTAATCGTATTATTATCGAAAAAGTATTTCTCATTAGTAATAGAATTCATTTGGAAAGGTTCAACTGTATGTAATACAGGAAGAGTTTTTCCATTTGGCCAAAAAGTGTAAATTAGTGCACCAATTGATAATAACAATAAGATTATAATCCTTTTTTTATACTTCATATGTAACACCTCTTTAGAATTTTGGTTTATTGTACGTGTCCTATTATTAATATGCTCATAAACTATTAATATGGAATGGGGGTGACTATTATTGCTACAAAAGAATTATGTGGTACGGAAGTAATCATTCGTTTAGGTGGACTAAAGGAAAAGCTCACTCATAAGCTAAATGAATTTAAAGGATCTGTGTTAGAAGTTGAACATGGCTGTCTAAAGAAAAGGAAAATAAGTGGGGAAGTACTACTAACTATCTTTCAGTTCTTGCACTTGAAAGAACGGAACAAAGTTGTCATGTTGCCTTTACCTTTAATTCACAGGATTACTCATGATGGAAAAGAGATTTTAAGTGAAGTTGAAGGTAAGAATTAATTATGTAGAAAGTAACCTATTAAGGTTACTTTTCTTCTGTAGGAAGAGCAAAAATACTAATTTCGGCAAAAGTAATTCCGACTTCACCATTTTTCGTATCTAACAATACTTTCCTTTCAGTCACATCTTTAATGGTTCCAGTATATCGTTTCTTTGTAGTTCTAATAATGATTGGAAGACCTATCTGCTTCTTTAAAATATCTTTGATAGAAGGAGAGAAAAAGTGTTTAAAAAGAGTAGGTGAGTTAGCGACGGATTTACCAAATTTTAATACCAGATTTCTTCGATCACAAGGCTCTAAATTATCAAATATTGTATTCTTTTCCTTTTCAACAAAATCATTTTCTTCATGAGTTATTAAGCAAATCGAGTGAAAAGGAAGGAAACGCTCACCATAAAAACTTTTGATAGCAACAAAATCCATCCCTACCATTTCAATCTCTCCTGTAACTCTTTTCATCCAAGGTATTTTTACTGGGAAAAGTATATTGATAGGCCAGACAGTTTTTACAGTGACTTTAATACCTAGTAATCTTTTAAACGCTTTTTCTACCGCTGAATCCACAATCACTGTTTCACGGCCATGGTCCCCAGTTGTTGCCAAATCAAGAAGTAATTCATTTGCTTTTTTAATATGCTTTTCTAATATTTCGAGATCGTCATGCTCTAAACAAGAAGTTGGAGATGTTAACATTTCACGTTCACTTAATTCAGGAAACTTTTCCTCGGGGATGCAAAAGGGATTTGGAGTACTAGAAGAGCTTTCAAAGTTTTGAGGTTCCATTTCTTTACTCAACTTTTTTCCTCCTTACTATCGGCACTGATATTGTTAATTTCAGCTAAGTTATTTAGATTTCTCTCATGCACTCGCATAATTCCCCACATACCGAGTTCTAAATCCCAGCGGAAGTTTCCTGAGCGATACATATAATCACCTGCAAAGCCGTTTATTCCACCTGCTCCGAAGAGTAATTTAATATTTGCACAATGTCCTTTCAACATGTTTGGTTCAATTGAAACGATACTTGAGCCGATATCTTTGTCATCAGAAAGCCAACTATGCCCATGTAAATGGAAAGTGTGGGAACGTTTTCTTTCTGCTGGACAAACGAGACGTAAGACTACCGGGTCATTCCGATAAGCCTCAAATATAGGTGTTGGTGGATCTCCGAAAGTATCTGAGTTAAATAAATCTTTTTTAACTGGGTGCACATTTAATCGATTAATTAACCGAGCACTGCGATAGTTAAACCCTCTTGAACCGTTATCAAACGTATCGAATAAATCGCTTTCCTCATCTTCACCTAATATTCCATCTGCAGGATCAATGATAACTTTTTTATTTTTATCCTCTAGTCTTACTCCATCGTGCATGAGTAGTGCAAATTCACGAACATCAGGAAGTAAAGGATGTTTTAAAACTACTGAAGTCCCTTTATGCACTTTTTCTAAGGTTGTAGGTTCATGGTATGTCGTTCCTTTTGGCTCGGCAATGAACATACCAAAAGTACCGAATGAGAGGTGATTTCGTAAGTCTGCCATATCCCATAAACCACATGCGCCGTGACTAGACTCAACATACCATCGATATGTTATCTTATTTCCTGGCTCTACCGTTTGGTCTGGATTAAAACCAACCGTTTCTCCGGCAGAAGATTTCACATCATAATCTAGTAGTTGAGGGTGTAGAGAGATCCGAAGAGATGGAGGGTAAAATGCTTGGTCTTTGACATCTGGATAAGGGTGTATCCCATCAGGAAAAGGAAATAAATCTTTCTTCAATTTATTTTCTAAGGTTACTTCAATTACGTCGCCTGCATTGCCACGTAATACTAACGGTTCAGGATTTTTACCATTTAATATTTCATCGACATCTTCCTCAAGGGCAAAGACAATTCCGTATGGGTCATGGTCACCAAATTCATTGTATTTTATTGGCGTTTGAAAGGCGACGACATGATATTTCCTAACGGGGGCATTGTCAGGTCCTGTGGAAAGTACTTCTTTCGGCGGAGCTGGCGGCTTACCAGTTACTTCTGGTAATATGCATTGTCCTTCAGCAAGGTCAGGCAATTCTTCCCGATCTAACAGAGGAATTAAGTGATCGTGTTTATTTGCAAATGCTCGAACTAATCCCCATGTTCCTGTCCAAACATCTTCTTCTGTTTCAAATGCCCATAAATAATCCCCATTTCGAGGAATGAAAGTTTGTAAGGTGAAAGATTCGGAGATGCCTATATGCTGCTGCTCAAGCCATTTACTATTCACATCTCGGCTTTCATATTTCCATGGTAAACCATGAAGGTTAAAGCCGTGAGATTCTTCATGAGCACCTTGGAATAGGTGGATTCTGATCGAATCACCTTCATAAGCTTGAAGAATAGGTGTACATGGATCTCCTTTAACAAAAGAACTAAATGAATATGCTGGGTCTTTGTCTTCTCCGAGTCGAAAACGTAGTGGCTCATTTTTGTAGTTAACCGCAAAAATTCCGGGGTCTTGAGGTGAATTAGGAAATGGAGGTGGCTCAATAGGCGTACCATCAAGCTTAAATAAATTTGTGAAATCTTGAACAAATAGCGTGAAATCTCTGTAGTCAGGAATTAGTGGGTTTGTAACTGTAATTTGTGTGCCATGGTCAATTTCTTCACAGCTCATTGAAGAAAGGAATTTTGAAAAGCGTGGGTGGATAACGCCTCCAGCAAATAATCCATGATTCTGTTGAGCATTAGCAAATAAATGATCATGATAGAAAAATGCTTTAAGTTCAATGTCAGCATACCACTCGTAGCGAATTGTTTCGTTAGGTAAGACTGCGCTATCATAGTTCCAACCGACATTAGCTCCATCTGTACATAATACATCGAATTTCACAAAGTGAACGTGAGCACCTACTTCATAAGTCCGTGTGACAAGTTCAAACGCATCGCCGTCAAGGACATTTGGTAATCGATTTGTAAAGTTTATACGAATACACGAACCTGCTTCAGCGTGAATAACTAGTGGTTCAGGCTCTTTCTTTCCAGACATAACATCATCTAAGTCTTCATCTAATACGTATAAGCGACCTTTTGGATCATGCCAACCTTGCTCATTGTAAACTAGTTCTCTTTGAATGACAGAGATGTTAAATTCTTTTACAACAGGGTTACCTAAACATGAATCTGTAAATACTGCACCTGGTCTCGCATTTGGAACGGCAGCATTTTTCTCTAATTCTGTCATTCCTCGCCCTCCAACTATTCCTAACGGTGGGCGTGGTGCTTTGAAACCAACCTTACCTGGAATAAAGTTAGGGAAACCAGGTTTCTCCTTTGTTGGTTTTGGAGGAGTAGTGCGATCAGGCAACGGTTGAAGAGCTGCAATTGGCTCTCCATTTGGATAACATTGACTGCCATCTTGTAATGTATCAAATATACGGTTCATTCCCCACATTCCTATATCAAAGTGAGGATACAAGTGACAATGAATGATTACATCGCCTATTGCACCTTGTAAACTTCCTAATCCATAAAATGGCTCAACAGTGAAGTGAGATTGTGGACTGACAGCTTGAGAATCAATTATTTCTGAATTTATATCTTTCGGATCTTTAAACCATTGGTGGACATGGTAATGAAACACATGTGTTTCCTTTATACCTGCATGAATAACACGAATTTTTGCAGGGTCTCCACGATAGCCTTTTAAAATTGGGGTAGGAGGATCTCCAAAAGCCCAAGAGTCATGGTGTACTTCCTCACCATCACATTCCGGACACACAACTCCTGCTTCAATAAGTTTAAAACGATTGTGTGCAGGTTCATATCGATAGTTAACAGCATGGGTAGATTCGGCTTCTTGACCAGTTCTCGGATCAAGTATTTTATTGCCTGTTAAATCTTTGACAGGCTGTTCATCGTGAAAGTACCATGCATACTCACGGAATGAAGGGAGGAAAGGATGATGAATGTCAGCGTATACACCGCTATTTAGATGTTCACCAGTTATTGGGTCAGTCCACCATGATCCCCGTTTTTGAACAACTAAAGCTCCAAAAAGTCCGTGAATATTAGTACCGTCTTGACTGCTATCAGGATCTGAATTATCGTGGAAAAAATATATACCCTCATGGTTAGCTTGAATGGTATACGTGATCTCACCATTTGGCGGAACGGTTGTATCTTCATTAAATCCAACAAAAGCCCCATCAGAAGTTTGCGCGTCATAATCAGCTTCATGAAAATGAATGGATGCGGGATGGTTTAATTCATTCTTAAAATGTATTTCAACTTCATCACCTTCATTTGCACGAATGGTTAACGGTTGGACAAGCTCGGAAACACAAAACTGGTTTTCCTTAAGCTGCCTTTTTACTTCTTCTTTCTTCTCTCTTAAAACATATATTGCTCCGTTTCGATCATGATCACCGAAGTTGTTAAATACAATACTTGCAGAAATCGCTACAATATCATAAGATCTTTTCAAATGTTCTACCTCCTTTTCTAACTACTCAAATTAGGAATAGTCTTACCATCATCCTCTATATAAAACACTTCAATATCTTCAAAATTAATATGCCATATTCGATTTTCAAGTTGTTCTAGATGTGTAGTCTCAACGTCAATAACAACACATTCTTTTAAAACATCTTCAATAACTCCAACGTAGAGGTATGGAAAGGAAGGTGTCATTATTAATGCTCTTTTACATAAATTTTTCTTGAAATAACAATATAGGCAGGAGTGTTCTTCTTTTGAACGCTTCTTTTTCTTAATGTTGTAATTTTTGTATTTATATTTTGCCATAATCATGCTCCTCTTTATGTTAATGGGAATTTTGTATCACAATCAAAATCTTCTGTGAAATGGGCAATTTTATCAAAGGGAATGTTTAATGGTGTAGGAAATTTGAAGAATGGTGCATTAATAAATTTAATTATAATTGGATCTAATGTGACATGGCTTTCTTCAACTTTTGCAATTTTCCCACAAAACACTGGCCTGAAAGTTTGCCCAAGAATGTTTAATTGCTGTGTTTTTGTCACAATTAATATTTCCGTACCGATCTTTTCTTGAAAATGACTATATAAGTTATGAGACACTAGAAAATACCTCCTATTTCTTTTTTATAATGAATGACAATAAAATGGTCATAGGACTTACAGTTTCAAGCATAAGGATAGATGATAAGGGAATAGTTGATTTGAGTCCAATGCGAGATAGTTCAACTGAATTACCTTTAACTGCAAAAATTTTCCCGAAAGTTAGGATGTTTTCAACAGTTGTTATTGAAACCGATGTTCCAATCCACTTTTCTAAGTTTGTTTGCAGTGATTCTTCGTAAAATTGTTGAATTAATTCATCTCTTTTTAGAACTGTATTTGCAAATCCTTTTAGTAACTTTTGCTTTAGCTTGTTATCATAAATGACTTGTTGATAACTATTAGAATAGTCAGGAATACCAGTAGGGATGTTTGCTGATTTAACCGATGTATAAGGAATCCAATATTTCTTCTGTAAGGTAGTTAATAAAACAAAGTCTCTCCCTACAGCGGAAATCCTCCCTTGGTAAACTTGTTCCGTGCCTCTATCTATTAGCGGGCTTTTTGCAATTTTTATATCAGCAATTTGATTCCTTTTTGAACGTAAAAATAATCGTAACATTAAGTTTTTCTTACGTTCAGGAATTTGTTTTGTTACTAAAAAGGCATTTTGACTATGCATATATGGTAAAAAGACCCTAAGTTCTTCATCAGACATTGCACTATGTGGCGATGTTAATTGGTCGTTTCCCGTATTACTTATGACAGCTTCCTCAGCTTGAAATTTCTTTACATAATCGTTAAGCCGTAATTTTTTACTCATTCACACATCCATATCCTTTCTATAATGTAAGTTATGATTTTTTTAGGTAATTGGTCATAGGTTATCTTTAAATACAATAAAAAGGGCGATTGTACTAGTAGGTGGTGTTTATCTTGATTGGGATCATTCTTTATTTAAACGTTTTAGTCATTGTCTTTGTGTACTATTTATTATGGAAGAAAAGAAAGGTAATTGGTTTTCAGTTAGGAATGAATATTTCGATGGCCGCTGGCGGTCTTTCTGGTATGTGTAGTGGAATAATATTAATCTATCAATTTCCATTATACTTTGTGACGGTAACGGTCATTTCTACTATTTTTGGTGTTTTAGTAGGTAGTATGTACGGTGGAATGTTTGACTTTCAAACGATTTTATCAGGATGGATAAGCGGATTAATGGCAGGTGTTATGTCGCCAATGGTAGGAGCAGCCGCAGGACAAAGCGAAGGTTTTATTTTCTTTGTAGAGGGTATTTTTATATTACTATTTTTAGTTATTTCCACTTCAACCAAGTATAATTAAGGTAGGTATGCAAATGAGTGTCATTCATTTAGTACTGTTTATTACGCTATTCATTAGTAGTTTTTATTTATTTCGTTATTTACACCGTGCGCGCGTATTGTTTGACGATCGATTTAGTATGACAATATCAATTGTAGCTAGTACGAGTATTAGTTTTTTGTATGGCCTACATCTTACTATTATTTTTCAAATACAGAATGCAAACATGATGATGTTTGCCGGGATTATAGGTGTAATTCTCGGCTATCTATTTGGTTCATTTAGTAAAAGGCATTTTATTATTTCAGGAGTTTTTAATGGGGTTTTAGCTGGAGTAATGGGGGCGATGGCAGGTCAAGTATTAATGAACCCATCACTATGTGGCTTGCCATGGAATTTTGAGCAAATCCAATTAAATACGCTTCTTTTCAATACTTTCGCAACGTGTATGGTTTATCTAACTCTATCACTTTTGCTCTATTCATTTAGAGCTTAAAATATATTATTCGTTTGGTATAGTTTGTCCTTTTCCATCATAGATTGAATGGAGGGGAGGACACCGCAATGAATCGAAATAGAAATTTTAGTTTTCAATTAGCAAAACACTTTCAAAATCACGCTGCAATTTATGTTTTTACTACGATGTTGTTTATTATAGGTGTTATTTTTGGAGCAATTATTGTTAATAGCTTAAATGCACAGCAAAAACATGACTTGTTTCATTATTTAACGATGTTTTTTGGACAAGCAGCAGAAGGAGAATTTGCTAGTTCAAATGAAATGTTCCTTTATAGCATTTTTCATTATATGAAGTTTATTGGTTTAATCTGGATCTTAGGATTAGCTGTAATCGGCTTACCGATTACTTTAGTTCTCTTATTCCTAAAAGGGATTGTCGTTGGGTTTACGGTAGGATTCTTAGTGAATCAATTCGGATTAGAAGGTTTCTTTTTGTCATTTGTCTCGGTGATGCCACAGAATTTAATTTTAATACCAGCTTTTATCATTGTCTCAACAGGATCAATAAGTTTTTCTTTGAGAATGATAAAACAATTAATGGGAGAACGAACAAAAGAAACGCTGCCAACTCAATTAGTAAAGTACACGGTGTTTGTTATTGTAGCAGGTCTTTTCATTGTAGCGGCTGCTTCATTTGAGGGATATATTTCGCCTTCTTTAATCAAATTCGTAGTAAATTATTAGTTAATAATAATAATTATCATAAAATAAAAGTTATAATTTCTTATTTAAAATAATTTTAATTTGACACCTTTATTATCCAAGTTTATAATAAAAATTGGATATGCGGGGGAGGTCAAAGCATATATGGAAAATAGAATTGAACGTATAAAAAAACAACTACATTCTCAAAGCTATAAGCTAACACCTCAACGAGAAGCTACTGTTCGTGTTTTATTAGAACATGAAGAGGATCACTTAAGTGCTGAAGATGTATACCTCCTCGTAAAAGAGAAATCACCTGAAATTGGCTTAGCTACTGTTTATCGCACATTAGAGTTATTAACAGAACTTAAAGTTGTCGATAAGATTAATTTTGGTGATGGGGTATCAAGGTATGATTTGCGTAAAGAAGGTGCAGACCATTTCCACCACCACTTAGTTTGTATCGAATGTGGTTCAGTTGATGAGATTCAAGATGATCTCCTTGGTGATGTTGAGAAAACTGTAGAAGAACAATTTAGTTTTATAATTAAAGATCACAGACTAACATTTCATGGCATTTGCCACCGTTGTCAATCTAATACTGATGAAGAAATACCTTCCTAGTTTAAATATAGGAAGGTTTTGTTTTTAGAAAATTCATTTACAACACTTGCTTAATACGTTACTGTAGAAGTAATATTTATTGTCTCATTTATGCATATTTATGTATAAATATACCCATCATCGGCATACCCTTTAGTACAACCTTAAGGTTCTATTTGAAGGGAGTCCATTTGATGAGTCAGTTTTTTAATTTACTTTACGATACGATTAAAGTCTTTATATTTTTCGTAGCATTTACCTTATTATTTTATTATGGAATAGTTTGGTTAAATGATGAATATGAAGGGTACCACAAGTACGACCAGCCACAAGGTGGTGCAGTTAAAGTTATCGGTAATAAGCAAGAAGAAGTACCTGTATTTTCTCTTAAACGACTTTATTTTTATTACCACTATGGTGAGTAAGGAAGCGGATGTTGATGAATCAACTATTAAAAGACTTTATCGATTACCTTTTGATAGAGAGAGGTCTATCTAACCACACAATTGATGCATACACGCGTGATTTAACTAGTTATCTGACATATATGGAGAAGTCTGCAAAAACTACTAATGTAAATGAAATTAATAGAATGAATATAATGAATTATTTATTTCTATTAAAAGATAGTGGGAAATCTGCCGCTACAATTGCGAGACATATTTCTTCAATTAGAGCTTTTCATTTACATTTATTGCGCGAAAATATTACAAGTAATGATCCAACTTTACATATTGAATTACCTAAAAAAGAGAAAAAATTACCTAAAGTGCTCGCATTAGCTGAGGTTGAAGCCCTTTTAAATCAGCCGAATGGGAAAAAAACTTTCGCACAACGTGACAAAGCAATGCTTGAAATTTTATATGCAACAGGCTTACGAGTTTCAGAGATGGTACAACTGGATGTTGGCAATATCCATTTAACTATGGGGTTTGTCCACTGTATAGGAAAAGGGAATAAAGAGAGAATTATTCCACTTGGATCATTAGCTAAGCAAGCAATTGAAACATATATACAGGGTGGTAGAAAAGAGTTATTAAAAGGGAAAAGGGAAGAAGCTCTATTCTTAAACCATCATGGAAAAAGGTTGTCAAGACAAGGCTTCTGGAAAATATTAAAATTGCTTGCTAAAGAAGCAAAAATTGAAAAAGAGCTTACACCTCATACTTTGCGACACTCATTTGCAACGCACTTGTTGGAGAATGGGGCAGACCTAAGAGCGGTACAAGAAATGCTAGGACATGCAGATATATCAACTACGCAAATATATACTCATGTATCTAAGGAAAGATTAAAGGATTTATATACTGCACATCATCCGCGTGCATAATCTTTCTCTGTTTACAGAGGTCTGACTTCTGACATCTCATGAATAAAGATTTAATCGTGCGTGAGAGGGTATAGTATGAATATGATTTATATGGACAGGAGGAAACACGAACATGACGACAAAACAACCGTTTAAAAGAGTTTTTATCATTGTAATGGATTCGGTAGGGATTGGAGAAGCACCAGATGCTGAAAAGTTTAATGATTTAGGATCTGATACTTTAGGACATATTGCTGAAGAAATGAATGGACTACATATGCCAAACATGGGGAAATTGGGTTTAAGTAATATCCGTGAAATTAAAGGTATTGAAAAAGCAGCATCGCCATTAGCTTATTATGGCAAAATGCAAGAAGCATCAAATGGTAAAGATACAATGACTGGTCATTGGGAATTAATGGGCTTACACATTGAAAATCCATTCCGAACTTTTCCAGACGGATTTCCTGATGAATTAATTCAAGAACTAGAAGAGAGAACAGGCCGGAAAGTAATTGGGAATAAACCTGCATCAGGAACAGAAATTTTAGATGAATTAGGAAAAGATCATGTTGAATCAGGAGCCCTTATCGTCTATACATCTGCCGATTCAGTATTGCAAATTGCTGCGCATGAGGAAGTTGTGCCAATTGAAGAATTATATGATATTTGTAAACTGGCTAGGGAATTAACTTTGGATGAGAAATATATGGTAGGACGAATCATTGCTCGTCCTTTCGTTGGTGAGCCAGGAAAATGGGAACGCACTTCTAATCGTCATGACTATGCCTTAAAGCCTTTTGGCAGAACAGTTATGAATGAATTAAAAGATAGTGGGTATGACGTAATAGCAATTGGGAAAATTTCAGATATTTACGATAATGAAGGAGTCACAAAATCATTACGGACGATTTCTAATATGGATGGTATGGACAAATTAGTTGATACATTAGCAATGGATTTCAAGGGAATTAGCTTTTTAAACTTAGTTGATTTTGATGCGAAATTTGGACATAGAAGAGATCCAATAGGCTATGGTAAAGCGTTAGAGGAATATGATGCTAGGTTACCTGAAGTACTAGAAGGATTAAAAGAAGATGATTTACTACTTATAACAGCAGATCACGGAAATGATCCAGTACATCACGGAACGGATCATACTCGCGAATATGTGCCATTACTCGCGTACTCTAAGAGATTTTCTAGTGGGAATGATTTAGGTGTACTATCAACGTTTGCGGACCTTGGAGCAACTGTTGCACATAATTTTAATGTTAAAGCACCATTGCTTGGAAAAAGTTTCTTAGATAAAATTACGCTTTCGGAGGATTAATATGAAGATAGAGATGATAAAAAAAGCTGCAGATTTTTTACAAGAAAATATTAGTGAAACACCTGAGATTGGACTTATTTTAGGTTCTGGGTTAGGTATTCTAGCTGATGAAATAGAAGAAGCAAAAAAGTTTCCTTATGAAGAAATTCCTGAATTTCCAGTTTCTACTGTAGAAGGTCATAAAGGACAGCTAGTGATTGGAAAGCTACAAGGAAAAACAGTAATTGCAATGCAAGGACGCTTTCACTTTTATGAAGGTTATTCATTAGAAAAGGTAACGTTCCCTGTTCGTGTCATGAAAGAAATTGGAGTTAAAAATATTATTGTTACTAATGCAGCTGGAGGAGTTAATGAAGATTTCAGTGCTGGAGATTTAATGGTAATTACAGACCACATAAATAATACTAGCGTAAACCCGTTAATTGGACCTAATGATTCTGCATTTGGTGTTCGTTTTCCGGACATGTCGGACGCCTACAATAAAGAGCTATCAATGCAAGCGTTGGAAGTAGGGAAGAAATTAAATATTCCTCTTCAAAAAGGTGTATATGTTGGAAATACTGGTCCTAGTTACGAGACCCCTGCTGAAGTTCGAATGATTCGTAAATTAGGTGGAGACGCTGTTGGAATGTCAACGGTTCCAGAAGTTATTGTTGCAAGACATGCTGGAATGAAAGTGTTAGGAATATCTTGCATTTCAAATATGGCAGCAGGAATTTTAGATCAGCCATTAACGCATGATGAAGTAATGGAAACGACGGAAATGGTTAAAGAAAACTTCTTATCACTAGTAAAAGAAATCATTAAAGAAATGGAATTATAATTAAAGGAGCGGATTACGATGGAAAATGTTATGCAAAAAATGACGGAAGCTGCAGAGGCTATAAAAAATAAAATTAATGTTCAACCTACTTTCGGATTAATTTTAGGTTCTGGTTTGGGAGAATTAGCAGATGAAGTGGAGAACGCTGTAAAAATTGATTATCACGAAATTCCAAACTTCCCAGTTTCAACGGTAGAAGGTCATGCAGGGAGACTAGTAATTGGTGAACTGCACGGTAAAACAGTAGTAGCAATGCAAGGGAGATTCCATTATTATGAAGGATACTCAATGCAAGAAGTTACTTTCCCAGTTCGAGTAATGAAAGCTTTAGGTGTTGAAACAATTATTGTAACAAATGCATGTGGTGGTATGAACAGTGAGTTTGAAGCTGGTGACTTAATGCTAATTACAGATCATATTAATATGACTGGTCAAAATCCATTAATTGGTCGTAATGAAGCTGATTTAGGTCCACGCTTCCCAGATATGAGTCGTGCTTACACACCAGAATTAGTAGAAAAAGTTGAAAGTATTGCTAAATCGTTAGACATTAAATTACAAAAAGGCGTCTATGCAGGAATTACTGGACCTACATACATGACACCAGCAGAATTAATTATGGTTCGAAATTTAGGTGCAGATACAATTGGTATGTCAACAGTTCCTGAAGTCATCGTTGCTAGCCATATGAGCATGAAAGTTATCGGAATTTCATGTATTACAGACATGGCAATTGGCGAAGAATTAGAGCCATTAACTCACGAACAAGTAGTGGAAGTCGCTAATCGTACGAAGCCAAAGTTTATTAACTTAGTAAAGAATATTGTTGCAAACGTATAAAATTAAACGGGGAAGAGTAGAATATTATCTCTTCTCTTTTACTTTTAAAGTATAAGGGTGATCACAATGAGAATGGTTGATTTAATTGAGAAAAAGCGTGATGGAGTAGAACTTTCAAAAGAAGAAATCAATTTTATTATTACAGGTTATACAGATGGCTCAATTCCGGATTATCAAATGTCTGCATTTGCAATGGCTGTTTATTTTAAGGATATGACAACGGAAGAGCGAGCAAATTTCACAATGGCAATGGTAGAGTCCGGTGATCAAATTGATTTATCTAGTATTGAAGGTATTAAAGTTGATAAACATAGTACTGGTGGTGTAGGAGATACAACAACGTTAGTGTTAGCTCCTTTAGTTGCTGCTTTAGGAGTTCCGGTGGCAAAGATGTCTGGACGCGGTCTAGGACATACAGGTGGTACAATCGATAAACTTGAAGCTGTTCCGGGGTTCCATGTAGAGATTGACAATGAAAAGTTTGTTGAGCTTGTCAATAAAAATAAACTTGCTGTCATCGGTCAAACAGGAAATTTAACGCCTGCTGACAAAAAGCTTTATGGTCTGCGCGATGTTACAGCAACTGTAAGTTCAATTCCGTTAATTGCAAGTTCAATTATGAGTAAGAAAATTGCAGCTGGAGCTGATGCGATCGTCTTAGATGTAAAAACTGGCGAAGGCGCATTTATGAAAGAACTTGACGATGCGAAGGAATTAGCAAAAGCGATGGTGGATATCGGTAATAGCATTGGTAGAAGAACGATGGCAGTTATTTCTGATATGAGCCAACCTCTAGGTAGAGCAATAGGAAATGCACTTGAAGTAGAAGAAGCTATTGACACTTTAAGAGGGAAAGGCCCTAAGGATTTGGAAGATCTTTGTTTAGCTTTAGGTAGTCATATGGTGGTCTTAGCAAAAAAGGCTGAAACACATGATGAGGCAAAACAATTATTGAAAGAAGTAATGAATAATGGCAAGGCAATTGAAGCTTTTAAATTGTTTTTAGCTTCACAAGGTGGGGATGCAAGTGTCGTTGACAACCCTGAAACTTTACCAAAAGCTAAATATAAAATTGAAGTTCCTGCCAAAGTAAGTGGAACTGTAAGTAAAATAACAGCTAATGATATTGGAACAGCTGCAATGCTTCTAGGTGCTGGTCGGGCGACGAAAGAATCGGAAATCGACCTTGCAGTAGGTTTAATGCTCAATAAAAAAGTTGGCGACATTGTCAACGAAGGAGATTCTCTCGTTACGATCCATAGTAATAATGAAAATGTTGCTCCTATTATTGAAATGATCCAAGCTTGTTATTCTATTTCTGAAATGGCAACAGAAGTCCCTCCATTAATATATGCGGAGATTAACTAACTACCTGACTTTCCTCAGGTAGTTTTTTTATTGTTTATTTTTTTACAATACATGGTATAAAGTACAACAATTAGGAAAAAATGACTGTATAAGAATGGAGGGGTATGCGATGAGACGATTTACTACACTATTACTAACAATGGTTTTAATTTTCTCTTTACCTGCATTAACAGGGGTTGCAGAAGAAAAGAAGGGACAAAAGCTTGATTTAGCTAAAAATTCCTCGTCAGCAATAATTATGGAACGAGATACTGGTACTGTAATTTATGAAAAAAATAGTCACGAAAAGTTACCACCAGCAAGTATGACAAAAATAATGACGATGATTTTAATAATGGAAGCGTTAGAAAAAGGAAAAATTTCTTTAGATGATAAAGTTCGCGCTAGTGAGAATGCTGCTTCAATGGGTGGGTCGCAAATATTCCTTGAAGCTGGCGAGGAAATGACAGTTCGTGAACTGTTATTGGGAATTGCAGTAGCTTCTGGAAATGATGCTTCTGTTGCAATGGCAGAACATATTTCAGGGTCTGTCGATGCTTTCATCGGTGAAATGAATGAAAAAGCAAAAGAAATTGGTGTGAAAAACACATACTTCAAGAATACGACAGGTCTTCCAGCTGATGGTCATTATAGTACAGCCTATGATATGGCATTAATGGCGAAGGAACTGTTGAAGTACGAAGATATTACAAAATTTACTGGAATATATGATGACTACTTGCGAAAAGGTTCAGATAAGGAGTTTTGGCTAGTAAATACTAATAAATTAGTTAAGTTTTATGATGGTGTAGATGGCTTAAAGACTGGCTTTACGAGAGAAGCAAAGTATTGTTTAACGGCTACAGCTAAAAAGAATGACATGAGAATTATTACTGTTGTCATGGGAGCGCCTACTTCAAAAGAAAGAAATGCTCAAGTCTCTCAAATGCTTGACTATGCATTTACACATTACCAAACACATAAAAAATATAAGAAAAATGAAAAAATACAAGATGTAAAGGTATCGAAAGGTAATAAGGATAAATTAAAAGTTTTAACTAGTGAGTCTATTTCAATTTTAACGGAAAAAGGGGCGAAAGTAGAAGGCGTCACTGAAAAAGTTAAACTTAAAAAACTAAGCGTCCCAATTAAAAAAGGTGATCAAGTAGGAAGTCTAATACTTGAAAAAGATGGAAAAGTTCTGTCTAAAACAGCTTTAGTTGCTGGTGACGATGTTAAGGAAGCTAGCTTCTGGCAATTATTTAAGCGATCGATTAGTGGCTTTACAAAGAAAAGCAATTAAGTAGATATTTGTTATTTTGTAACGAATAAACACTAGTTTTGTCACGAAGAAGGATTTAGGTTATAAAAAGGAGAATGTCACACTATCCAAGAAAAAAGGGGGAAGATAGTGTGAGTCTTCGCATTAATTTAGAAGTAAAAGTAAATGTTTTATGCATTAGACTTGAAGGAGAACTAGACCACCACACCGCTGAGATACTTCGCAACGATGTACATGCAACACTTGAAAAGGAAAACATAAAACATATTGTTTTAAATTTAGAATCGCTTTCCTTTATGGATAGTTCAGGACTTGGAGTTATTTTAGGTCGTTATAAACATATTAAAAACCTCGGTGGAGAAATGATTGTTTGTGCTATCTCACCTGAAGTTAAGCGTTTGTTTGAGATGTCTGGATTATTTAAAATAATCCGTCTTGAAACAGATGAGACGAAGGCACTCCATACACTGGGGGTGGCATGATGAGAAATGTCATGGACTTGCAATTTTCAGCACTGAGTCAAAATGAATCTTTTGCCCGAGTTACTGTAACTTCATTTATTGCTCAACTTGATCCTACAATGGATGAAATTACTGAAATTAAGACCGTTGTTTCTGAAGCAGTAACAAATGCAATTATTCATGGATATGAAAATGACCCAAATGGGATTGTTTATATTTCAGTTGTGCTAGAAGAGGATACTGTTTATTTAACGATTAAGGATAAAGGGATTGGTATATCTGATTTAGAAGAAGCAAAACAACCTTTATTTACGACAAAACCTGAATTAGAACGCTCTGGGATGGGTTTTACAATCATGGAAAATTTTATGGACCATGTGCAAGTCGAATCAGAAGCAAGCAAAGGGACGACTATTCATTTAACGAAACACTTATCAAATAAGAAATCGCTTTGTAACTAAGGAGTTCTCGATATGGATGTGGAGGTCAAAAAGAAAAAAAGTAAGGAAACTTACTTAACTGATCAAGAAGTTAAAGAACTCATCAGGCGCAGTCACCTTGGAGACGATATAGCGAGAGATACTATTGTTCAAAAAAATATTCGTTTAGTATGGTCTGTTGTTCAGCGATTTTTAAATCGTGGCTATGAAGCAGATGACCTTTTTCAAATCGGCTGTATTGGGCTGCTGAAATCTGTAGATAAATTTGATCTTTCTTATGATGTGAAGTTCTCTACTTATGCTGTACCAATGATAATTGGGGAGATACAGCGTTTTATCCGTGATGATGGAACTGTAAAAGTTAGCCGTTCATTAAAAGAAATGGGTAATAAAATAAGACGGGCACGTGATGATTTATCTAAAACTTTTGGACGGGTTCCTACCGTTAATGAAATTGCCGAAAAATTGGAGATTACACCGGAAGAAGTTGTGTTAGCTCAAGAAGCTAGCAGGTCACCATCTTCCATCCATGAAACGGTTTATGAAAATGATGGAGATCCCATTACCTTGCTTGATCAAATTGCTGATAACGAAACGAAGTGGTTCGATAAAATTGCTTTAAATGAAGCAATCCGAATGTTGGATGAAAGAGAACGACTAATCGTTTTCCTTAGATATTACAAAGATCAAACGCAGTCAGAAGTAGCAGAACGGTTAAGTATTTCACAAGTACAAGTCTCGCGCTTAGAAAAGAAAATATTAAAGATTATGAAGGACCAAATGGATGATTAAATCTATTTGGTCTTTTTTATATGAAAGGCCGAAGCTTCCGGTCAGCGACGTATGAGCTGGAACACTTTGTTTGAGATAAAGGAAGCATCGAAAAGGAAAGGCAACTGTTCATCAACGATGGAACTGGAATACTACGAATGAGATAAAGGAAACACAAAAAGCGGAGCGTTTTGATGTTGACTTATCGTAAGTGAGTAGTATGAAGTTCTCAAGTTGATAGGAGCCTTTTCTAGACACCACTTCACTGATCGATGTTGACTTATCGTAAAAAAGAAGTGTGAAGATAACTAGTCGCTGGAAGCAGAGGCTAGATCAGAAAAAGAAAGGCAGAAGCTTCCGATCAGCGACGTATGAGCTAATAAATGGAAAGTTTTACAAAGGGTCTAGTCGCATGATGTTAATGTCATGTACTCATACTAACAAATACAACAGGTAATGTAAGTAATGTAGATAGGGGGAATTTGGATGGAATTTCACACGATTTATTTGAGAATGAGAAATAGAGTCCATGTCAGCCCGAATATGCACATTACATTAAAAGATGTAGCCCAAGTTGTTGCACATGAAGAAATAGCTGAAGATTTAAGGTCGTTGCAAGTGTATAGTATTAAACCGCATGATAAAACGATTGTAGTTTTAGATGTGATGAAAATTGTCAGTACGATTCAAGAACACTTTAAAAACATTGATGTACAAACAATAGGTCCAGCACAAACGATTGTTGAAGTTGTTTATAAAAAGAAGAAATTAACGTCTGCCTATTTTGCTTTTGTCTGGCTTTTGCTTTTTTTCGGAGCAGCTCTTGCAATAATGAATTTCCATGAAGACGTCAGCATGAGAGAAGTGCATCAGCGAATTCATTACATTGTTACTGGAGAGGTTAGCAAATATCCATTACTATTACAAATCCCTTATTCGCTAGGCCTCGGTATAGGAATGGTTCTTTTCTTTAATCACTTTTTTAGAAAGAGGTTAAATGAAGAACCGAGTCCCCTTGAAGTTGAAATGCATAATTATCAGCTTGATTTAGATCAATATGTCATTGTCCATGAAAACAAGGAAAGTGTGAAAAACCTAGATGATGCCGATTGAAATACTTCTATTACTTGTAATAGGATTTAGCGGTGGGATAGCGGTTGGTGCTGGATTTGTAGCATTCTTAACTGTATTAGGCATCATCCCTCGTTTAACACAATTAACTAGAACCAAAAAGTATATTAGATTTTATGAAGTAGCAATAATACTAGGATCAATGATTAGTGCGTGGCTAAGTTTGCGAGATCATACACTCGAAATTCCAAGCTTTTCTTTAATAATACTCGGGCTCTTTTTTGGAGTCTTCGTTGGAATGTTAGCTGCAGCCTTAACCGAAGTATTAAATGTCTTACCAATATTAGCAAAAAGAATTGGCGTTCATGAAAAGATAGTTTATTTATTAATGGCAATTGTTTTCGGTAAGATGATTGGCTCCCTCTTTCACTGGTTATTTTACGTTTACCTTTAATCTGTATTGAAAATCATGTATCTCAAACGAAACTGGCTACATACAATTTGTGAAAATAATGAGGTGAATTACCTATGAAGCGAAGGGTCATTATCGTTACAGATGGAGATGAATATGCACATAAAGCGATAGCTTACGTTGCCCATGAAATTGGTGGGCGCTGTATTTCTCAATCACAAGGGAATCCTACGAAAGCTTCGGGTAAACAATTAGTTGAATGGGTGCACGATACTCCACATGATCCAGTATTTGTTATGTTTGATGATAGTGGTTATACCGGTGAAGGGTATGGTGAAAGAGCAATGCGCTATGTTGCCAAGCATCCTTCTATTGAAGTGATAGGAGCGCTTGCAGTCGCCTCTAACTCCCATCACTATGAGTGGTCAAGAGTAGATGTTTCAATAGATCGCTTTGGTGAATTGTCGCACTATGGTGTCGATAAATATGGACTTCCAGACCTGGAAGAGGGAAGAATTAATGGTGATACTGTTTCGATTTTAGAAGATTTAAACATTCCTATAGTTGTTGGTATTGGAGATATTGGAAAAATGGCAAGGCAAGATGACGTCTCAAAAGGCTCGCCAATTACAAGGCAAGCGGTTGAACTTATATTAGAAAGGAGTGGCTTCCAGTGACCAAAAACAATAATGAGACTCCTATTTACTCTAAGTTATATGAAAATGAAAAATACTTTAAAGAAAAAATTGGCATGGGAACAAGCTTTGATATTGGTGTACGAAAAATAACAATATTGGACACGGAAGTTCATATATACTTTTTAAATGGATTGTGTGATACACAATTTATTATTGAATTAATGAAAGAAATGGTTGAATTAAATATTTCTGAAAAGCAACAACATGTTGTTACAAAAGATTTAATTGAAAACCGCTTAACACACCAACAAGTGTCTAAATCAAAAACATTAGATGAGGCGGTCGACCAGTTACTTTCCGGATTAATTATTATTATGATGGAGGGGGAAGGTGAAGCGATAGTTGTTGATGTTAGAAGCTATCCGGGCCGGTCACCTCAAGAACCTGATACGGAAAAAGTAGTTCGCGGAGCGCGAGACGGTTATACAGAAAACTTAATTGAAAATACAGCATTAACGCGAAGAAGAATTCGTGATGAAAGATTAAGAAATGAAATATTACAAGTAGGAGAACGTTCGAAAACGGATGTATGTATTTCCTACATTCAAGATGTAGCTGATCCTAAATTAGTAAAAAAATTACGAGATGAACTTAACGCCATCGATATTGATGGAATTCCGATGGCTGACAAAACAATTGAAGAATTTTTAGTCCATCAAGGGATGAATCCATTCCCACTTGTGAGATATACAGAAAGACCGGATGTTGTTGCATCGCATTTACTTGAAGGGCATGTTGTTGTAATGGTAGATACTTCTCCGAGTGTCATCATTACACCTACTACTTATTTTCATCATGTGCAACATGCAGAAGAATACCGTCAAACACCGCTTGTAGGTGCATTTTTACGATGGGTGCGATTTATTGGTATGATTGCATCACTATACTTATTGCCATTATGGCTTTTGTTCGTTTTAGAACCTTCGTTATTACCGGAGAACTTAAAATTTATTGGGCCGAATGAAGTAACTAAGATTCCAATTTTTGTCCAAATTTTATTCGCAGAATTAGGAGTAGATATGCTCAGGATGGCTGCCATTCATACTCCGACCCCGTTATCGACAGCGATGGGATTAATTGCAGCAGTATTAATTGGACAAATTGCCATTGATGTAGGACTATTCGTTCCAGAAGTAATATTGTATGTAGCGGCATCAGCAATTGGCTCGTTTGCAACACCAAGTTATGAATTAGGAATTGCCAATAAAATTATTAGAATTCTACTATTAATTGCAGTAGTTATTTTCAAAGCCCCAGGTTTTGTAGTAGCTGCCACTATCATTATGCTCCTTATGATTCGCATTCGTTCACTAGATACGCCTTATTTATGGCCATTCATTCCATTTAATGCAAAGGCGTTAATGCAAATTATCGTTCGTGTTTCTGTGCCACTTACGAAAAAGAGACCGAGTATTGTTAAACCGCAACAATCTCAAAAGCAACCGAATTAAGATGGTTTGAAATGCAATTAGTTTTATGGTAAATTTAAAGAAATTTAACACTTTAATACAGTAACACAAGTTGGGCAGCTTGTAATATAGCTGTCCGCTTTTTAGTATTGAAAAGTAAAGGGAGTACTTATTGTGAAAGAATCTAATAATAATCTTAATCACTTATTAATTGGCGGTATAAGTGCAGTTGACCTTGCAAAAAAATACGGTACACCTTTAATTGCATATGATGTGGAATTGATTAGAAAACGCTGTCAGGAATTTAAAGATGCATTTGCAAAACATGGAATAGCAAATCAAGTTGCATACGCAAGTAAAGCCTTTTGTTCCATAGCAATTGTACAAGTTATGAAAGAAGAAGGCATGAGCTTAGACGTAGTGTCAGGTGGGGAATTACATACTGCTTTAAGTGCAGGGTTTCCTCCAGAAAAAATTCATTTCCATGGCAATAATAAAAGTAAGGCAGAAATCGAAATGGCCATTGACGCCAATATAGGTTGCTTTGTCGTAGATAACTTTTATGAGCTTGCTTTATTAGAAGAAGTAGGTCGAGAAAAAAATAAACGTATTTCTGTATTGTTAAGAATGACACCAGGCATTGAAGCACATACTCATGAATACATACTAACTGGACAAGAGGATTCGAAATTTGGCTTTGATTTATTAAGTGGACAAGGTGATCAAGCGATAGTCTACGCACTTAAAAGCTCTGAACTTGATTTACTAGGCATCCATTGTCATATTGGTTCGCAAATTTTTGAAACGACTGGCTTTATTTTGGCTGCCGATAAAATGTTTGAGGCGATTGGGAAATGGAAAGATAGTTTTGCCTATGTTCCGAAAGTTGTTAATCTTGGAGGCGGATTTGGGATTCGTTATGTACAAGAAGACGAACCACTTCCACTAAGTAGATATGTTGATGAATTAGTTGCAGCAATTAAGCAACATGCAGAAAGCCTAGATATAAAGATGCCAGAAATATGGATTGAACCTGGTCGTTCTATTGTTGGAGAAGCTGGGACAACCATTTACCAAATAGGTTCAGAAAAAGATATTCCGAATGTTCGCAAGTACGTTTCCATTGATGGTGGTATGTCTGACAACCTTCGCCCTGCATTATATGATGCAAAATATCATGCAGTGATTGCTAATAGAGTTAATGATGATGCTTCTGAAAAAGTTTCTATTGCAGGAAAATGTTGTGAAACAGGTGACATGCTTATTTGGGATATTATGTTACCGAAAGTTGAAGCTGGAGAATATTTAGCAGTATTTAGTACAGGAGCATATGGTTATTCCATGGCGAACAATTATAATCGTATTCCAAGACCAGCTGTTGTATTTGTTGAGAACGGACAAGACACTCTAGTAATTAAAAGAGAAACATATGATGATATTGTTAAAAATGATTTACCATATAAGAGCAATGCATTAACAAAAAACTAATTAATATGTTATTATGATTTTGAAATGGAGGTAATATTAATGAAAAAAGCATCAATTTCTTTTGAAAATGGCGAACAGCTTATTATTGAACTTTATCCAAATGAAGCTCCAGAAACAGTTGCAAACTTTGAAAAATTAGCGAATGAAGGATTCTACAACGGTTTAACTTTTCACCGTGTAATTCCTGGTTTCGTTGCACAAGGTGGCTGTCCATTAGGTACTGGTACAGGTGGTCCTGGGTATTCTATTAAATGTGAAACGGAAGGAAATCCACATAAACATGTTCCAGGTGCTCTTTCTATGGCACACGCTGGTAAAGATACTGGTGGAAGTCAATTCTTCGTCGTACACGAAGCACAGCCTCATTTAGACGGTGTACATACTGTATTTGGACAAGTTATTGAAGGTTTAGATTCAGTTTACCGAATTAAACAAGGCGATGTTATGAAAGAAGTTAAAGTTTGGGAAGAATAATTCTAGCGGACCCTGCAAAAGTGTAGGGTCTTTTTTTATTTACTAATTTCAGATAAGTTGAAAATAATTTTTAACTCGCTTAAGCTGTTTATTAAGAACTCAAAGTATTCTTATGGTATACTATACTCAATTAAATAATCCTTCGGGGCAGGGTGAAATTCCCAACCGGCGGTAAGGAAGGAAACTTCTAAGCCCGTGAGCCTTTTTTAGGCTGATTTGGTGAAAATCCAAAGCCGACAGTACAGTCTGGATGGGAGAAGGATAGCAGGCAACGCACAGAAAAGAACGAACTCTGTGTGCTTTCTTTCGTGTGCATAAAAACCCCCTGAACAGTAATTTTCAGTGGGTTTCTTTTTTGCTCCGGAAATGAAGAGGTGTATGATGACAGATAAAGAATATATGGCCTTGGCAATTTCACTTGCACAAAAAACAATAGGTCAGACGAGTCCAAATCCTGCAGTCGGTGCAGTAGTAGTTAAAGATGGTAGAATTGTTGGGCTTGGCACTCATTTAAAGGCAGGAGAGCCGCATGCTGAAGTTCACGCATTACATATGGCAGGGGAAAATGCAAAAGGTTCGACAATTTATGTCACTTTAGAACCTTGTAGTCACTTTGGGAAAACTCCGCCTTGTGCTAATTTAATTATAGAAAAACAAGTGAAACGATGTGTAATCGCCTCAGTAGATTCCAATCCAATTGTTACAAACAATGGAATTGCAAGGCTAAAGGAAGCTGGAATTGATGTAGAAGTTGGTCTTCTAAAAGAAGAGGCTGAAGCGCTTAATCCGTATTTTAATTTTTATCAAATATATAAGCGCCCTTTTGTAACATTAAAAACTGCCACAAGCTTAGATGGTAAAATAGCTACTTATTCAGGTGATAGTAAGTGGATAACTGGGAAAGAAGCAAGGGAAGATGTACATAAATATCGCCATGAGCATGACGCAATACTAGTAGGTGTAGGGACAGTTCTTGCAGATGATCCGAGTTTAACATGTAGGGTACCTAATGGAGGTATAAACCCTATCCGAATCATTCTTGATACATCACTTAGAACTCCGAAAACTGCAAAGGTTGTCACAGACAACGAGGCTCCTACTTGGATAATAGTTGGCAGTGGAGTTTTAGATGAAAAGAAACAAGAGTTTGAAAAGTTAGGTGTGAAAGTAATAATAATTAAAGAACCGACCATCTCAATTAGCGAGTTATTAAAAACCTTAGGCGAAAATGGCATACAATCATTGTTTGTAGAAGGTGGAGCAAAAGTGAATGGGAGCTTTTTAGAAGCTAAAGCTTTTCAACAAGTGATAACGTATATAGCACCTAAATTAATAGGTGGAAGCAATGCTCCGACCTCATTTGCGGGGACAGGATTTGAAAACATAAAAGGCGTTCCTCTACTAAAGGTTAAAAGTGTCGAAAAAATCGGTGATGATATTAAAATTGTATCGCTACCTAAGGAGCGTGTATAATGTTTACGGGTATTATCGAAGAAATAGGAAATATTTCTAATATGAAACAAACTGGCAAAGCTATTGTTATGACGATAGCTGCTAAAAAAGTATTAAGTGACGTAAATTTAGGTGATAGCATCGCTGTTAATGGTGTTTGCTTAACGGTTACCTCGTATACTACCAATCAATTTACAGTAGATATTATGCCAGAAACAGTGAAAAGCACTAGCTTACAGCAATTATCAAAAGGCTCTAATGTAAATTTAGAACGGGCGATGAGTGCAGGGGGTAGGTTTGGTGGACACTTTGTATCAGGACATGTAGATGGCTTAGGAACGATTGTTAAAAAAGAGCGAGTTGAAAATGCTGTTTACTACAACATTACTGTTCCTAATGACATCAAACATTATCTTTTATATAAAGGCTCTGTTTCCGTTGACGGCACCAGCCTTACCATTTTCGGAGTGGAAGATAATGAATTCACAATATCCTTAATTCCACATACACTTTCTGAAACAATTCTTGGTGAAAAAGGGCCAGGAGATTACGTGAATATTGAGTGTGATATGATTGGTAAGTATATTGAGAGGTTTATTAATAACAGATTACAAAGTGCTAATGGAAAAAGCGCCTCTATTACGGAAAGCTTTTTAGAAGATAACGGATTTAAATAGAGGGAGTGATTACATGAATGAAACAATGTTTAATAAAATAGAAGAAGCTATTTATGATTTAATCCAAGGGAAAGTCGTCATCGTTTGTGATGATGAAGACCGAGAAAATGAGGGAGATTTCGTCTCCTTAGCTGAAAAAACGACGCCAGAAGTAGTAAATTTTATGGCTACTCATGGTAGAGGTTTAATTTGTACACCGATCACAGAAGAGCGGGCGCATGAATTATCCTTAGTACCAATGGTTGACCATAATACTGACCCACACGGTACTGCCTTCACAGTAAGTGTTGATTACAAAACGACAACGACAGGTATCTCTGCTCATGAGCGTTCGGAAACGATAATGGCATTAATTAATGATAATGCTAAAAGCACAGACTTCAAACGTCCAGGCCACATTTTTCCTTTAGTAGCAAAAAAGGGCGGCGTATTGCGTAGAGCAGGTCATACGGAAGCGGCAGTTGATTTAGCTAGATTATGCGGTGCAAAACCAGCAGGTGTAATTTGTGAAATTATGAATGAAGACGGGACGATGGCAAGAGTTCCACAATTGCGAAAAATTGCAGATGAACATGACTTAAAAATGGTTACGATTAAAGATTTAATTACATATCGAAACCGCAAGGACAAGTTAGTACAACGTGAAGTTGAAATTCAACTGCCGACACCTTTTGGAGATTTTCGCGCAGTTGGCTATACAAACGTTATTGATAATAAAGAGCATATCGCTCTAATTAAAGGAGAAGTATTATCTGATGAACCGACACTAGTTCGGGTTCACTCGGAATGCTTAACTGGAGATGTGTTTGGATCCTATCGCTGTGATTGTGGTCCGCAACTTCATGCAGCATTGTCTCAAATATCTGAAGCAGGTCGTGGTGTTTTGCTTTACATGCGTCAGGAAGGGCGCGGGATTGGGTTGTTAAACAAAATGCGTGCTTATAAACTTCAAGAAGAAGGCTATGATACTGTTGAAGCTAATGAAAAATTAGGTTTTGCTCCAGATATTCGTGACTATGGTATTGGAGCTCAAATATTACGTGATTTAGGGATTTCACAAATGAAACTTTTAACGAATAATCCAAGAAAAATTACTGGTCTTAAAGGATATGGTCTTGAAATAGTTGAAAGAGTTCCTTTGCAATTACCAACGAGAGAACAAAATGAAAAATACTTAAAAACAAAACAATCAAAATTAGGACATATGCTACACTTTTAAATATTTAATCAATCAATAGGGGGAACTAATTATGGGTAAAGTTTATGAAGGCAATTTGGTGGGCACAGGTTTAAAAGTTGGAATCGTTGTTGGGAGATTTAATGAGTTTATTACGAGTAAGTTACTTGGTGGTGCAGAAGACGCTTTAAAAAGACATGGAGTAGATGAAGACAACATTGATATTGCTTGGGTTCCAGGCGCATATGAAATCCCATTAATTGCAAAGAAAATGGCTGAGTCAAAAAAATACGATGCTGTAATAACATTGGGTACAGTTATTCGTGGATCTACACCTCACTTTGATTATGTTTGTAGTGAAGTTTCTAAAGGTGTTGCCGCAGTGACGATGGATACTGGAATACCAGTTATCTTTGGAGTTTTAACTACGGAGACGATTGAACAAGCAATTGAAAGAGCAGGGACGAAGGCTGGTAATAAAGGCTGGGATGCAGGTAGTGCTGCAATTGAAATGGCAAATTTATCAAGATCTTTTTCAAATTAAATTTTACTAGTATGTTGTCATAAATTTTTGTTTATAATATCATATTAGCAATAGTTTTAATTTATAAAGCAACTTTATGCTTTTAGGTCTTTTTTTAAAGAGGGGTAATTATGTTAATTCGTTATAAAGCTAGTTATGAGAAGATAGCAATGGGTCTTTTGTCTTTTATGCCACAAGAGAAAGAATTAAAGCAACTTCTAAAAACTATGAAACAATATGAAGAAAACGATGATTGGAAGTTGTATTTGTGGAGAGAAGGCGATGATATTATCGGTATTGCAGGTTTATATTATTGTGATGACCAGCATGCTCAACTAACTCATATATGTGTTAATCCATCACACAGACATTTAGGAGTAGGACGAAAAATTGTTCAAGCGCTCACACAGTTTGTCGATGACGTAACAATTATCCCGAATGAGCAGACGAAAAATTTCTTTGATCGCTGTTTAAACGTAGTTGGTAATGAAAGTTTATAAAAAAAGAACAGTTGCTTTAATTAGCTTCTGTTCTTTTTTCTATGTTCTAATTGTGCTTTTCTCGTTTCAATCACTTCTTTTCGGTCCCTCTTTTTATGTTTGTGAAGGAGAAATTCATTGGAAAGATCACTTTTAGTGCCCCAAATTGAATTCCACTCCAAGGAAAGAGATTGACAGTGTGAAAGTAGATCTTTATCAGCTATCGGCAAGTTAAAGCTAGTATATCCTCGACCACTTTCGACCTCTTTAATACGCTTATCAAGAAGTTGAAGTAATGTTGCTACATCAAGTCCTAGTTTTTCGACGTCATCCTTCTTAGCATCTATTATCTTTTGAGCACTAGTTAACATTCGGAGCGCTCCTGCGAAGTTTTTTCTTCGGTGATGATATAAGCCAACTGCAAGTTGTATTAATCCTACCCAATACTCTTTTCTTTTGTCCTTAGGTTCACTTTTCCAATATTCTTCCAAAACTTCATGGCATTCAAAGTAGTCACGCAAACTATGAAAATATACTAAATATTGAATATATTCTTTTGGATACAAAGTACTTCACCCCTTTTCAACAGTTTACCATATGATAGTAAATTGCTGTAATACTTGATATATGCTATAATATTGTAAGTTTTGATTCTGTTTTTTTAGCAGAGAATTGGAGAATCTTTTATGGAAATGATGACGAAATATAGTGTTAAAACCGATGCGTTTGAAGGACCACTTGATTTATTACTTCATTTAATCAACCGTCTTGAAGTAGACATATATGATATTCCTGTTTCAGAAATTACCGATCAATATTTAAATTATGTACATACGATGAATGAACTACAGTTAGACGTTGCTAGTGAATATTTAGTTATGGCGGCAACACTTCTAGCTATCAAAAGTAAAATGCTCCTTCCAAAGCGAGAGGAACTTTATGATGAAGAGTTAGAAATGGAAGAAGGGGAAGACCCTAGAGAAGAGTTAATGCAGCGATTAATTGAATATAAGAAATACAAAGATGCAGCTGTGCACCTGCAAGAGTTAGAGGCAGAAAGAAGTAACGTCTTCACAAGACCATCAGTAGACTTGAGTCGTTTTTCATCAACTGAAGATCAAATAATCCAACCAGTTACTGATGCCTCTGTGTATGATATGATCAGCGCTATGCAGCGACTTTTCTTAAAGAAGGCATTGCAGGCTCCGAAAAAAACGACAATTAATCGTGTGGAAATCCCAATTGAACAGCGAATGGAAGAAATAATGGACAAGCTTATTTCCATTAATAAAGCATGTCAATTTGATGATTTCTTCCCATTTCCAGATAGAGACCATATTGTCGTTACATTTCTAGCAATATTAGAATTAATGAAACAAAACAAAGTATTTTGTGAACAACAAACTAACTTTTCTACCATCACCATTTCTTTAAAAGGAGCTGTGAGCGATGACATTAAATGAAATGAAGGCAATTATTGAAGGCTTATTATTTGTTAGTGGTGATGAAGGAATCGAGCTAAAACAAATTGCTGAAGTATTAGAAATTAATAAACAGACAGCACTTGATGTGATAGATGAATTGCAACTAGACTATGAGAAAGATAGCCGTGGAATGCAAATAGTAGAGGTTGCTGAAGCTTACCAATTAACAACAAAAGTAGAGCATGCCATTTTTTATAAACGTCTCATTGAAATGCCAAGAGCAACAACATTGTCACAGGCCTCATTGGAGACGCTTGCAATCGTAGCGTACAAGCAACCAATTACTAGAACTGAAATTGAAGAAATTCGTGGTGTGAAGTCTGATCGGCCAATCCAAACAATTGTTGCGAAACACTTAATTAAAGAGGTTGGAAGAGTCGAAGGTCCAGGGCGCCCTATTTTATACGGGACAACGAAAGAGTTTTTAGAGGCCTTTGGTTTAAAAACGTTAAAAGAATTGCCAGAAATGCCTGAGCAAGTTGATGGTGAAGCTGTTGTTGATGAAGCTGACCTGTTTTTTGAGAAATTTCAAGAAACCTTTGAAGATACAAAGGAGAGAGAATAATGATAATAAAAAAAATTAGTGGGTATGAATTAGAAAAAGAACTGCCAAATACGTCAGAAGACTTCTTTAATAGATCTTTAGTTACATATGAGCGAGATGGGGAAGAAGAAACCTTTCATTTACTTTATGTTCGATTCTTTGAAGAGAATATGAAAGAGACTACACCATTTGAAAAAAATCCTCTTTTTACAATCGGTGAAAGGGAGTACCTTTTAGCTGATATTGTCGCCCTAGTTGCTTTACTTAAAGATGAAGAAACGAAAAATAGAAAACGAATTTATATAAACGAAGAAAACGAGTTCAAAAAATTATTTAACAATATAAATATAGATTATATTAAAGAAATTGCAACATCTCTTCAACAATCAGGTTCATATAAAATAAACTAATTCCTAAAGTGGCTGGGACAAAACCAAAAGTGGCTATTCAAAAGCCGAACATTGAAAGTAATCGTAGTCAAAATACGTAGACTCCTACGGGAAAAGCACGAGTCCGAAGACCCATAGTGAGGTACGAACGCGGAGGCTGAGGCCGTGCCCGTGGAAAGCGAAGTATTTTGACGGAGCATCATATTATTCGTTAGCAACATAAAAAACGAACTCATTCAGAATATACATCTGAATAGTTCGTTTTTTTCAATGAGTAGAAAGCTTTTGTCCCAGCCTCTTTTTTGCACTTTAAATCGATGCTTTCATATAAATAACGTGACAATATATAAAGGTGGGTACGTTATGGAAAGAGAGTACTTGGATGAAATCTATCGCTGGTGTAAAAATGCTTGTATGCATAATGATGCTTCGTCGGATTTACAAAATTTAATGAAAAAAATTGAATATATGCAAAATGTAAGAAACATTGATCAAATCCAATTAAAAGAAATTTATGAAGAAGCTAGCAGAATTTATCATTTTAATAAGTTAAATGAAAGAATAGAAATTGGCGAACATTCACTGCCTTCCTTACCATATCCATACAATGCATTAGAGCCGGTAATAAGCAAAAAAATTATGGAATTACATCATGACAAACACCATAAAAGTTATGTTGATGGTTTAAATAAAGCGGAAAAAGAATTACAAAAGGCAAGGAATAGCAATGATTATTCTCTGATTAAGCATTGGGAAAGAGAATTGGCTTTCCATGGATCAGGTCATTACTTACACACGTTATTTTGGTACACCATGTCACCAAATGGTGGCGGAAAGCCGCAAGGAAAGCTTTTAGCTGAAATAGTAAAAGGTTTCGGTTCCTTTGAAAACTTTAAAAGACATTTCTCAGAAGCAGCAAAAAATGTAGAAGGGGTGGGTTGGGCATTATTAGTATGGTCAGCACGTGCACATCGACTAGGAATATTGCAAGCGGAGAAACATCAAAATTTAACACAGTGGGATACAGTACCATTATTAGTATTAGATGTTTGGGAACATGCGTATTATTTGCAATATGAAAATGACAGATCTAAGTATATTCAAGAATGGTGGAAAATAGTGAATTGGGATTATGTTGAAAAGAGGTTTGAAAAAGCAATGCAATTAAAGTGGAAGGCATACTAAAAAAGGTCGATGCAAAGTGCATCGACCTTTAAATATTTAATAATAGTATCCATACGGGTAATACCCATAATCATAATTATAAGGCCCATAATATGGGTAATAATGTCCATAATAAGGATAACCATGACCATATAAATAAGGCGAGACTGCAGCTCCTAAAAGAAACGGAAGTAGTGGGAAAAAACGCTGATCCTCTGTATTGTGTGGATAGTAATAATTAGTATTCAAAACCTAACCTCCTCTACGTCTAGTCATGATTTATAGTATGAAATGGACTGTTTTTTGGAGCATGTACAGAAAAGTTAACAATTTCCCATTTTATTCATAACAAAGATGACCAAGCATACACTTGTACTATAAACAATAGAAGAGGCGAGGAGATCATGTTGAAACGAAATTATAAAAAATATTTTAGTTTCTTAGCAATTTTTACGCTGCTTGTAGCTTTATTTCCAATTAATTCTTATGCTGAAAGGCCGAGCACTTTTGCCCAGACAGCTATATTAATGGAGCAAGATACTGGTCGTGTTCTGTATGATAAGAAAATGCATCAAAAAATGCGGATTGCAAGTATCACTAAAATAATGACTGCTTTGCTTGCTGTTGAGTCAGGTAAACTTGATGAAATGGTAACTGTAAGTAAAAATGCAGCCTATACAGAAGGATCTTCCATCTATTTGAAGCCTGGAGATAAAATGAAACTTGAAGACCTTACATATGGGCTTATGTTGCGATCTGGAAATGATGCAGCCGTTGCAATTGCCGAGCATGTCGGTGGGAGTTTAGAAGGATTCGTCTACTTAATGAACCAAAAAGCTGAAGAAATTGGTATGAGCAATACTTATTTCTCAAATCCACATGGGTTAGATGATCATGAAAAACATTTTTCCACTGCATATGATATGGCTTTGTTAACACAATATGCGATGCAAAATGAGACGTATAAAAAAATATCTGGGACAAAAAAACACCGCGCTTCTCGTGAAGGTGGACCTGATAATATTTGGGGCAACAAGAATAGATTACTAACTAGTTTATATGAGTATTGTACTGGTGGAAAAACAGGATATACAAAAAGGGCTCGACGTACACTTGTTACGACTGCAGAAAAAGATGATATGAGACTTATTGCAGTAACTTTAAATGACGGTAATGATTGGAATGACCATCGAAATTTATATGAATGGGGATTTAACACTTTTGAAATGGTAACATTAGCTGAAGCAGGTCTCATTAAAGGACTAAAAGATCCCTATTATAAAAATCATGTTGAAGTTAAACATCCTTTTATTTACCCACTAACAGAGGCAGAAAAAGTAAATGTTGACATAAAAATTAAGTTAATTAAACCAGACATAAAAAAGTGGAAACGATCCGGACCACCTGAAATAGTTGGGAAAATGAACTTTTACCTATCTGGAGAGAAAATAGGAGACCGTTCGATTTTCTATGAAGCAATACAGTCAACAAGCAGTATCAGTATATCGGTAGGAAAGGATGAAAAATCAGCGTTCTTCCATTTATTCATCCACGTATTAACTAGAGCACTAGGAGTAACTGAAAATGGTTAATATCATTTGGGTGCTAATATTTGTTGTTAGCATCCTCTTCGCAGCTATAAATGGCACGATGGATGAGGTAAATAAAGCGGTATTTACAGGGGCAAAAGAAGGTGTAACAATCTGCTTTGGTTTAATTAGTATTCTAGTATTTTGGTTAGGATTAATGAAGATCGCAGAAAAAGCGGGACTATTAGATAGTTTGGCAAGGGTGTTTAGACCTTTTATTAGCAAACTCTTTCCTGAAGTACCGAAAGATCATCCTGCAATGGGCTATATTTTGTCCAATATGGTTGCAAATATGTTTGGACTTGGAAATGCTGCGACACCCATGGGGATAAAGGCCATGGAACAATTAAAGAAATTAAACAATAATCAAGACTATGCTAGTCGTTCAATGATAACTTTTCTTGCAATAAATACATCAAGCATTACATTAATTCCAACAACAGTAATAGCAATAAGGTTGAATTATGACTCAGTATCGCCAGGTGAAATAGTGGGGACGACGATCTTAGCTACGTTATGTTCAACAGTTGGAGCAATATTAATAGATAGATATTTTTATTATCGAAGAAGTCGAAGATAGGTGGGATATAATGGCTTTGATCAATACAATATCGATTTGGCTAATCCCTATGATTATTTGCTTCATATTAGTGTATGGCACTTTTAAAAGAGTACCAACATACGAATCTTTTGTTGAAGGTGGAAAAGAAGGGATTAAACTTTCCTTCTCTATCATTCCCTATTTAGTAGGCATGATGGTAGCAATAACAGTTTTTCGCGCATCGGGAGCGTTAGAATATTTTATTGGCTTACTAAAACCAGTACTTCAACTCATAGGGGTGCCAGGGGAAATTGTTCCATTAGCTCTCATGAGGCCACTTTCTGGTACAGGAGCACTAAGTATTACTTCAGATTTAATTGCTACACATGGCCCAGATTCATTTATAGGTCAATTAGCATCGACCATGCAAGGGAGTACTGACACGACTTTTTATGTTTTAACTGTTTATTTCGGAGCAGTTGGAATTAGAAAGATGGGTGATGCTTTGAAAGTAGGATTATTAGCAGATATCGTAGGAATAATTGCTTCCATTGTAATCGTTACTCTCGTTTTTGGATAAATAAGTTAGCACAAGTTGTGTTAGCTTATTTTTTTGTTTTTATATAAGAAAACCGTAAAAATATTACGTAATAGAAAGATTGGGTAAAATATAAGAAACTACGCTTGAGAAATAAGTGTCGAAAGAGTAAGATGAATGATGAGGTGAACAACAATGGAACGGTTACAAAAAGTTATAGCACAAGCAGGCGTTGCTTCTCGCAGAAAAGCAGAGCAATTAATTGTTGAAGGAAAAGTAAAAGTAAATGGTAAAGTAATAAAAGAATTAGGTACTAAAGTATCTGGGAATGACGAAGTTGAAGTAGATGGAATTCCTCTATATAAGGAAGAACACGTGTACTTTGTTCTTTATAAACCAACCGGTGTTATTTCTAGTGTCCAAGATGAAAAAGGAAGAAAAGTAGTAACAGATTATTTATATGGAGTAGAACAACGTGTTTTCCCTGTAGGTAGATTAGATTATGATACATCAGGACTACTACTTCTTACGAATGATGGCGACCTTGCCAATAAATTAATGCATCCAAAATTCAATGTAGAAAAGAAATATATCGCAAAAGTGGAAGGTATTCCTTCTAAAGAAGTATTACTAAATTTAACACGCGGTATCGTTCTTGGAGACGGGAAAACGAAACCTGCTAAAACAAAGCTTATTTCAGGCGATCGACGTAAAAACACTTCTATTATTGAAATTACAATTTCAGAAGGTAGAAACCGTCAAGTTCGTAGAATGTTTGAAGCAATTGGTCATCCTGTAAAAAAACTAAAACGTGAAAAATACGGCATGTTAAACTTGCTTGGAATGAACCCAGGCGATGTACGAGAGTTAAAACCTTTCGAAGTGAAACAACTTAAACAACTAACTGTCACAGAAAAGTCATAATCCTTTGTTTAGCTAAGGAAATTCTCATATATGATGAAATAGAGACATTTGTATTAAGGGTGATCATATGAAAAAACAAAGGTTGATAATGCGTACTATTATTTTGTTAGTCATAGGGGCAATGCTTGCTTATGCCGTGTACGAAATTGCAACAGATGAAAAAATTGTTGTGAAAAAAGGGGATCAAGCGCCTAATTTTATGCTGCAAACATTAAATGATGAATCGATAAAATTGTCTAGCTTAAAAGGTGAAGGAATCCTTTTAAACTTCTGGGCGACTTATTGCCCGCCTTGTGAAAAGGAAATGCCACATTTAGAGAGTCAATATCAAAAAACTAAAGGACAAGGTGTTCATATTCTTGCTATTAATGTTGGCGAAAATAAGTTGAATGTGGAAAACTTTGCTAATAAATACAATTTAAACTTTCCGATTTTACATGACAAGTTAGGAGAAGTAACTCAAGCATATGGAGTAGGAGCATTACCTGTCACATATCTAATTAACTCAAATGGAGAAGTTATAGATATTATTCCTGGAGGAATGACGGAAGCTGATATTGCTAGTTACTTAGAAAGAGTCAAACCATAGCGGGGTGTCATAATGAGTAACCATGTTTGTAAATGTGGCGCAACCATAAAATATGGCGCCATCATATGTGAAAAGTGTGGACGTCAACTGGATCAAAATACAGATGATAAATCGCTAATAAATATGCGTTATGAAGGAAGTTCTAGAAGATCGCAAACGTATAAAAAAACAATTGTTGATAAAGTATGGAATTTCTTCTCTTCTGTTAAAGTTGGTGTTTGGCTAATAGCTATAGCGATAATTGGAGCGGCAATAGGTTCAATTTTCCCACAAGAAACATTTATACCGCAAAATGTAGATCCAGCTGAGTATTATAAAAAAGAGTATGGGTATGCTGGGAAGTTATATGTAGATTTAGGATTTAATAACCTTTATAAATCTTGGTGGTTTACTTTAACCTTAGGGTTGATAGGAACATCTATTATCATTGCTAGCCTTGATCGATTTATTCCATTGTACCGTGCATTAAAAAATCAAGGAGTCGAACGTCACGACTCATTTTTAAAAAGACAGCGATTATATAGTCGTACGGAAAAACAGCTTGATCAAAATACAATGGACATGCTCGAAAAGAAGCTTAAAGATAGTCGCTATAATGTAAGGCAAGAAGGCAATTCAATATTAGCTGAAAAGGGTCGTTTTTCCCGTTGGGGTCCATATGTTAATCATATTGGACTAATTCTTATTTTATTTGGCGGCATGTTACGTTTTTTACCTGGAATGTATGTTGACCAGTTTATTTGGGTCAGAGAAGGGGAAACTGTTGCTATTAAAGGTACTAATAATGAATACTACTTAAAAAATGATAAGTTTATTTTTGAAGTTTATGATGAGAATGATGAAAAGTATAAAGAAGCAATTATTCGAGCAGGAGTTGGATTAGTTCCGAAAAACTATCAAACGAATGCGATACTTTATAAACAAGTAGGAGACAAATTACCAGGTGAAGATCCTACACTCGAAGAAGTTGATCGTTTTGAAATTCAAGTGAATAAGCCAATGAAATTTGATAGCTTTGCGCTATACCAAATGAATTTCAAACAAAATGAGTTTAAATCATTAACATTTCAACTGGAAGAGCGCGACAGTGGGAAATCATATGGCTCTTTTACTATTGACTTATTTGAACCACAAGCACATTTTAATTTAGAAGAAAATCGTTCAGTAACAATTAAGGAATATTATCCAGATTACACATTAAATGATAAAAATCTCCCGTCAACAAAGACTGGGATTCCTAACAACCCTGGTTTTATCTTTAGTATGAATGAACCAGATGAAGAAAAAGCTGAATTATTAGCACTAGGAATTATTAATGATAAGTTAATTATTCCTCCGCCGTTTGAAGGCTTCTTTAATGACAATGAGTTAACATTACGATTAACAGATTATGAGTTAAGAAATGTTACTGGACTGACAGTACGAAAAGATCATACATTATGGATTATTGCTTTAGGTGGATTTATCTTTATGGTTGGTGTTATTCAAGGGATGTATTGGCAACATCGCCGAGTTTGGGTGAAAAGAAATGACAATGAGTGGCTTATAGCTGCACACACAAATAAAAACTATTTTGGTCTACAGAGAGAATTGGAAACTATTTTAGCAGAGACAAAACTTCACTTGCCAGATGACCAATATAATAGCAAGGCAACGTAATTTGAAAGGATGAGTTAGATGGCAGCTTTGAGTAGTAATTTATTGCTTTCTGCATTTTTTATCTATTTATTTGCAACAATCACGTTCGCAATTTCTATTACAGGAAAAAAGTTTACTAGTGAACTAAGAAAAGACCATCAAAAAAGATGGGGTAGATTAGGCTTTATATTAGCATTAGTTGGCTTTGTTGCTCATTTAGGATATTTTATTACACGTTGGATTGCGGCTGGACATGCACCAGTAAGTAATCTATTTGAATTTGTAACATTTTTTGCTTTAGCACTAGTATTAGGATATATTATCATTTTTCTTATCTATCGAAATCATATGCTAGGAATCATTGCCATGCCTGTAGCACTTATTATAATTGCATATGCTAGTGTGTTTCCAAGTGAAATTACACCACTAATTCCAGCTTTAAAAAGCTATTGGTTAACAATTCACGTAATCACTGTTGCTTTAGGAGAAGGTATATTAGCAATTAGCTTTGTCACTGGTTTACTATATTTATTAAAATCAGTAGATCAAACAAAACGAACAAAAAGGAATACTTCATTAGAACTTGTTTTGTTTTCGTTACTTATGACAGTAGGTTTTATATTAGCTGGTTCAATTTTCCCAAAAACAGTTGAGCAAACGACGTTTGAATGGGTAAATGAAAGAAATGTTCCTGCTGAACTTGTTTATGACATGCCTGCGATTGTTGGTCCATTTGAGGGAACAAAACTAACTGAGAATAGTTTTGGACCATTATTTGAAGCTCCTTATTGGATGAATGGTGCTGAAGCTCCGAGGAAGTTAAATACAGTGATTTGGTCATTCCTTATTGGCTTATTACTATATGGAACTCTTCGTTTAATTTTACGTAAGCGTATTGGAGCAGCAATTCAGCCGTTAGTAAGTGGAGTGAATGCGAAGCTAATGGATGAAATTGGGTATCGTTCTGTTGCGATAGGTTTTCCAGTTTTCGCTTTAGGGGGCTTAATTTTCGCTTCTATTTGGGCACAAGTTGCTTGGTCCAGATTCTGGGGATGGGACCCGAAAGAAGTGTGGGCGTTAATTACGTTTTTATTTTATGCAATTTATCTACATCTTCGCCTATCAAGAGGATGGGAAGGTGAAAATTCCGCATGGCTTGCTGTAGCTGGATTTATCATCATTATGTTCAATTTAATTGCGGTTAATTTAATTTTGGCAGGACTACACACGTATGCGTAAACCTTCACTTTTTGTGAAGGTTTTTTTATACTAGGTAGACAAAGATGTTTATCATTAGTGGAGGTTATATATATGCAAAGTGAAGCAAAGTTATTAATAGTAGACGATGAGGAAAGAATTCGGCTGTTACTTAAAATGTACTTGGAACGAGAAGGCTATGTAATCGAAGAAGCAAATGATGGAGAAGAAGCTCTTGAAAAAGCACTACATAATGATTATGACGGAATCATCTTAGATTTAATGATGCCAGGTATGGAAGGTACTGAAGTTTGTGAAGAGCTGAGAAAACAAAAGGCCACGCCTATTATTATGCTTACTGCTAAAGGGGAAGAAGCGAACCGAATCCAAGGATTTGAAGCTGGTGCCGATGATTACATAGTCAAACCGTTTAGTCCACGTGAAGTTGTTTTGCGGGTAAAAGCACTCCTACGTCGCTCTTCAGCTACAAAATTTTTACAAACAGAAACAAAAGCAAAAGATGTTTTAGTATTTCCTCATATTGCGATTGAAAAAGATGCCCATAGGGTGACGGCTGATGGTGTAGAAGTGAATTTAACGCCTAAAGAATATGAATTATTATTATATTTAGCCAGTTCACCGGACACTGTTTTTGACCGTGAACAGCTTTTAAAAAATGTTTGGAATTATGACTATTTTGGTGATCTTAGAACGGTTGATACGCATGTGAAACGTTTGCGTGAAAAATTAAACAAAGTATCTAATGATGCAGCAAAAATGATTATCACAGTTTGGGGTATTGGCTATAAATTTGAGGTTTCTCCGAAGTGATGTCTTTTTTAAGAAGTGTTGTAGGTAAATTGTGGGGAACAATTATTATTTTAGTCGCTTTAGTGTTATTTATTTTGACGCTTTTACTATTGCAATATTTCGAAAATTTCCATGTAAATGAAGCGGAAAAAACGCTAACACAAGTAGCTACAAAAATTAGCCATATGTTAGAAGACTATGAGCTTGAAGAAGAAGCATTAACAATTGCTTCTGAAATTTTAGATAGTCATCTGGCAAACGGTGTCATAATCAAGGATTCATCTATGATGTGGCTTGCTGAAGGAATGGAAGATGCAAAACAAAATGAAGCAGCATTCTTTAATCTAATTGAGGCCAATAAAGTTTTAAGTGGTAGCCAAGTAATTAAACAAGAAAAGAGACAATCAGAGGAAACGATCGGTGATTTATTTATTGTCGGTGTCCCTTACACAATAAAAAGTGGTAATATTGGGGCTGTTTATGTTTTTCAATCAATTGAAGATGTAGAAGAGACGACAGCTCATACCAAAACAGCAATTTTTATTTCTGCAACAATTGCGATTATACTAACTACTATCTTTGCATTTTTCCTCTCTTCACGTATAACGGCACCTCTCCGTAAAATGAGAGAAGCAGCTACGAAAGTTGCAAAAGGGCAATTTGATACAAAAGTCCCTATGGTAACTAACGATGAGATCGGTGAGTTAGCTATGGCATTTAACCGGATGGGAAGACAATTATCGAACAATATCATGGCTTTAAATCAAGAAAAAGAACAGTTATCTAGTATTTTAAGTAGTATGGCTGATGGTGTTATTACAATTAATAAGCGTGGCGGAATTGTAATTACAAATCCACCAGCTGAGCAATTCTTACGTGTATGGTCTTATCAACAAGGGCTTAATGAGGAGGAAAAAGAACTTCCAGCGGATGTCCGGGAGTTGTTTACCCGAGTAGTTTCTATTGAAAAAGAACAATTTGCTGATATTCATATCCAAGGGAGAAGTTGGGTTGTCGTTATGACTCCGTTATATAATAACAATACAATCCGTGGGGCAGTTGCAGTAATCCGAGATATGACAGAGGAAAGACGTTTAGACAAGCTAAGAGAAGATTTTATCGCTAACGTATCCCATGAGCTGCGGACACCTATAGCCATGCTTCAAGGTTATTCAGAAGCTATTATAGATGACATAGCTCAATCACCAGACGATAAGAAGCAAATTGCTAAAATAATTTACGATGAATCATTACGAATGGGCAGGTTAGTTAATGAATTGCTAGATCTAGCACGAATGGAATCTGAAGATGTTACTCTTCAATTAGAGGAAGTAGAATTGAACAGCTTTATCGAACGTGTAACGCGAAAGTTTAATGGAATGGTCAATGAGAAAAACATTGCATTGGCATTTAATAAAATTAGTAGTGAAAAGTTAACGATTGACCAAGATCGGATAGAACAAGTGTTAACTAATTTAATTGATAATGCCATTCGTCATACTCCAGAGAATGGAAAAGTAGAAGTAAAAGTTAAATCGGTTTCTTCTGGCGTTCAATTTTCTGTCTCAGACAACGGAATAGGAATAAAAGGTGAAGAGTTACCGTATATTTTTGAACGGTTTTATAAAACGGATAAAGCTAGAACAAGAGGCCGTTCAGGTATTGGTCTTGGACTTGCGATTGCAAAAAAAATAGTCGAAGCTCATAAAGGGCAAATTTCAGTCGAAAGCAAAATTGGCCATGGGACGACATTTTCTTTTTATATCCCTCGAATAAGCTAATTTTAAATCATCTCTTGCCGAACAATCTTGTTCCATAAGAAACAATTAAGAATTTTTTGTCAAAATAAGTGTTAATATGAATTTGTTGTTGTATAATAGCAATAAATAAACTTCATAAAAGCTAAAAGGTCATTCTTTTCATAAAGAATGTTAAAAGGGAAGTTTGGTGTAATTCCAACACGGTCCCGCCACTGTAATCGTTAGCATCGTTTATTATTCCACTGTCTAAAAAGATGGGAAGGAGAACGATGTGGTAACACGTAAGTCAGGAGACCTGCCTATTAGCCTCTGTGAACCTTCGCGGAAAAGGGGACCAGTATGGACTACTAGAGAAAATAACATTTCTTAATCAGTCATACTGAACATAACGCTCTCCTTTATTAAAAGGAGAGCGTTTTCTTTTCCTAAAAACAAATTTTAGGGGGAAAAACAAATGAAAAACAAGTTGTTCAAACTATTCTTTTTGCTTAGCATTTTAGTATTAGTTGTTGGTTGTCAAACTAAGGATGGGCAGAATGTGAAGAGTCCAGGAGCAAATGATGAAGAAAGTGCATTTCCTGTATCAGTATCAGATATTAATGGGAATGAAATAGTCATTTCTAAAAAACCAGAAAGAATTATTTCATTAATTCCAAGCAATACTGAAATTGCATATGCCTTGGGGTTAGGCGACAAGATAATTGCAGTTACTGAAAACGACACGTTTCCTGATGAAGTAAAAGAGAAGGACACTATTGGCGGATTTCAATTGAATTTCGAAAAAATCATCTCCTTAAATCCTGATTTAATCTTAGCGCACGGATTAAATGGAGATATTGAACAACTAAAGAATGCAGGACTTAATGTTATCGTAGTAAATAACTTTGAATCTTCTTTTGAAGATGTATATGCATCTATTAATTTAATAGCGAAAGCTACAGGTAAAGAGCAAGAAGGTAAAGCTATCATAAAAGATATGACTGACAGAATAGATGTAATTCGTCAAAAAGCGAAACAAGTAACAGCTATAAAAAATGTGTGGGTAGAAATTGACCCAACACTATACACGACTGGACAAGGTACATTCTTAAATGAAATGCTAGTAATGATTGAAGCAAAAAATATTGCAGGAAATGAACAAGGGTGGCCACAATTTTCAGAGGAAACAATTATTAATAGTAACCCAGACATTATTATTGCAACTTATGTAGGGGCTACAGAAACAATTCATAATAGATCTGCCTGGAATAATATTAATGCAATAAAAAATAATGAAATCTATGAAGTAAATGCAGACCTTTTTTCACGTGCTGGTCCGCGCTTAATTGAAGGAGTAGAAAAACTTGCAGCGCTTATCTATCCAGAAACTTTCACAAAATAAGAACATTTTTGTGATATTAATTTCTACTACATTTTTATTACTTGCCTGTTTGCTTGCTATCTCGATTGGGAGCGTGCACATTCCTATAAAAACGATAGTTACTTTATTTATAGATAAATTATTTTTTAATGAAATTAATGAAGATTATTCTAGTTTTGAAAAGATTATTTTCCAACTGCGCTTACCTCGCGTCCTATTGGCAGCTTTAGTAGGTGCTTCATTAGCTTGTGCAGGAGCAGCAATTCAAGGGTTACTGAAAAATCCTTTAGGTGATCCATATATTTTAGGTGTTTCATCTGGAGCTTCAGTTGGTGCGGTGATTGTATTATTTTTCGGTTTATCGTTACCAGTGCTAGCTACATTCACCTTGCCAATTGTTAGTATTTTGTTTGGATTTATAACAATATTTCTCGTTTTATCGTTTTCACAATTAGTAGATAAACAACTTAGGGTAGAAACGATAATATTAACAGGTGTAATCTTCAGTTCTTTTCTTAGTTCTTTAGTTTCATTAATGCTTGCTTTATCAAAAGACGAATTAAGAACAATCATATATTGGTTGTTAGGATCAGTCTCTGTCAAAGGTTGGCCATATATTTTAGCTATTCTTCCGTTTTTTTTGATAGGTGTTCTCGTTTTAGTACTTAATAGTCGTGCTTTAAACTCAATGGCTTTTGGGGAAGAAACCGCATATCATTTAGGAATTAACATGAAGCGAAGGAAAGTAATAATTTTAATTGGGACATCTATCTTAACTGGAGCTGCAGTTGCCGTTTCAGGAATAATTGGTTTTGTTGGTTTAGTTATACCTCATATCACTAGAATGTTTACCGGAGCAGATCACCACCTTTTAATACCAATATCATTAATTAATGGGGCAACTTTTCTAGTTTTAACGGATCTAATAGCGAGAACTGTAATTGCACCAAGCGAAATACCAATAGGCGTTATGACCGCATTAGTCGGTGCACCTTTATTTGCCTATATCTTTTTCCGTCAACGAAAAGAGCGAAGGGTGTGAACGGTTTGTTAGAAGTAAAAAACGTATCTGGTGGATATAGAGGTAAAAAAACAGTTAATAATATTTCATTTACCGTAGGGAAAGGTGAATTTGTCGGTTTAATTGGTCCAAACGGTAGTGGAAAAACGACATTATTAAAAATTATAAGTAATCTCATACCGAAACAAACAGGACAAATCTCCCTATGCTCACAAGAGCTTGAAACTTATTCAGCGAAAGAGTTAGCAAAAAAAATTGCAGTACTTCCGCAAAATAATGAGCTAGGCTTCTCCTATACTGTGAAGCAAGTAGTTGCTTTAGGTAGAACGCCATATAAAAAAACATTATTTGATAATTGGTCGACTGATGATGAAACCATTGTTCTTGATGCAATGAAGCAAACAAACATTTATACTTTTGCAAATAAAGACTACCTTGAATTAAGTGGGGGAGAAAGGCAAAGGGTTTTGTTAGCAAGGGCTTTAGCACAGCAACCACAACTATTATTACTAGACGAACCTGCTAATCATTTAGATATAAAACACCAAATTCACTTATTTTCTACAATAAAAAAATTTACGGAAAATGAAAAATCCGTACTTGCTGTTTTTCATGATATCAATATGGCGAGTTTGTATTGTGACCGAATTATTGTGATCAATCAAGGGCAATTTGTAAAAGAGATGAAAGCTGATGAAGAACTTGATGTTGACTGTTTAAGTAGTGTATTTGAAATTCCATTCACAAAACATAAACACCCACAAATCCCAAGAGAAATAGTCACATTCCATCCGTTAATATAATGAATAGATCCCACTTTGGTACTGCACCGCAGAAGTTAGAGTAAATAATCTAATTTCTGGGGTGTTTTTTGTCTTAATTATCATCGAAAAGTCACCATACTTGAAATTTTTGTGGTATTAATTACCTCTCTTTCCGCACTTTGCATAATATGAAAAAGATCTCTCATACTAAAGAAGAAAGGGAAGGAGGATTGGTGATGAAAAATAAGATTAAACCTAAATCATTAAAAAGTTTAATTGAAGAATCTAAGAATAAGGAAGAAGTAAATGAGCAAGAAATGTTAGCGAATACTCCTTTGAAAAAAACAGAAATAACCAATTCTGCTGAAACTCAGAGTGCAGATGATAAATCACCAATCCTTGAGACATTATTGCAATTAAGAAAGACAAAAGATTTTGTTCAATATTACAATTCTGAATCGAAAAATCCTTTTTATATCGCATACTTTCAATCATTAATTGATTCAAGCATTCTTCATAATGACATATTGGCTAATATACTTAAATCAGAAGTTAGCAATGTGGACGACTTTATTAAAATTATCCCAATTGAAGATATTAAAATAGTTGAAACAAAAGAAGAAATAGAGGAACAATTGATAATTGGCTCAGTTATCATTTATTTCCATGTCGATGATAATAGGGTGGCTTGTATCCCTGCACAATCTGTTCATGGAAGAAATGTTTCATCTCCCGAAATTGAATTTAGCGTAATAGGTCCACAAGATGCTTTTGTAGAAGGCATCGATATTAATATTAATTTAATCCGAAAAAGAATTCCTTCTTCAAAGCTAACGTTTAAAGAGATTACGATTGGAAAACTCTCTAAGACAAAAGTAGTGGTCGCTTATATAGATGGCATAGCTAATGATCAAAATGTCGATACAGTACTTCAACGTTTAAGAGATATAGAATTTGATCAAATACTAGATATCTCTTATATAGAACAACTGTTACAGGACAATACAAATTCACCATTTCCACAGTTAATCAGTACAGAACGTCCTGACAGAGTTGCGGCGATATTAGCGGAAGGTAAAATTGCAATCATCGCCGATGGCTCAAATCATGTAATAACTGGTCCTACAACATTTGTTGAGTTTTTTACATCGATGGAAGATTACTATATGTCGTGGTTAGTTGGATCAGCATTTAGAATTATTCGCTTCATGGCAGTAGCATTTTCAATTTTTGCAACACCAATTTATGTAGCTGTTTTATCATACCATTATGAATTGATTCCAAGGGACTTACTGGCGACATTAACATCTTCGCGTGCGAATATACCATTTCCACCTGTTATTGAAGCAATTTTCTTAGAGCTAACGATTGAATTATTAAGGGAAGCTGGAGCAAGGCTTCCGACTAAAGTTGGTCAAACAATAGGGATTGTAGGCGGTATTGTAATTGGACAAGCAAGTGTTGAAGCTGGGCTTACAAGTAACATATTACTAATCATTGTAGCTCTTGCAGCACTTGCTTCCTTTACAACCCCTGTATATCAAATGGGTAGTACAATTCGATTATTAAGGTTTCCATTTATCATTTTTGCATTTCTTTGGGGCGGACTAGGAATTGTTTTATGTTTAACATTTTTAATTGTCCACCTCCTAAGACTTTCATCATTAGGAAATCCGTATTTAGCACCACTTTACCCTCTACGTATCGCTGATTGGAAAGATGCATTTATTCGATTGCCGTTCAGTATGTTTTCGATACGTCCATTTATTACGAGATCCAAAGATATTATGAGGTTCAAAGAGTCTAATGCTAAAGAGAAAAAAGATAATAAAAAGTAAGGTGGTGAAGATGCAATGATGCCTAACATTCCTGAAAATGAAAAAGTGTCTACTTATTTCGTATTGTTTTTAATCATTGCTGGGCAACTAGGTACAGCAGCTCTTGGTTTTCAACGGATTGTATTAATTTCTGCTGGTTTTGATGCCTGGATTTCGATAATCGTTGCAGGCCTCTTCGTCCATCTCATTCTTTATATGATTTATTCAGTATTAAAAAGTGGGAACGGAGATATTATTTATATTCACAGAAATCTATTTGGGAGGTGGATTGGCGATATATTGTCAACCCTAATCCTGTTATATGCTTTGATGGCCGCGATTACTGTATTTCGAACGTATTTAGAAATTATCCAAGTTTGGATGTTCCCGAGAATGAATCTTTGGGCTTTTTCTATCGTTTTTTTATTGCTAGTTTACTACACTATTTCTGGAGGTTTTCGGATAATTGGAGGTATGGCAACTTTTTCAGTAGGCATAATCATTCTTATGATGCCTATCTTTTTATTCCCTCTTCAATTCTCAGAATTTCAAAACATGATGCCAATTATGAAGCATTCAATATTAGAAATACTTGGAGGGGCAAAAGCAATGACTTTAAGCTATTTAGGTTTTGAAGCAGTGCTTTTGTATTATCCTTTTATTAAAAAAGCAAAAAACTCACAACGATGGGCACATGCTGGTGCTAGTTTTACGATGTTTTTCTATATTTATATTGGATTAATTTCCTTTGCGTTTTATAGTGAGGAGCAATTAAATCGAACAATTTGGGCAACGTTAAGCTTGTTTAAAATTGTGGAAATGCCTTTTGTTGAGCGTTTCGAATATATCGGTGTATCGTTATGGGCTGTTATTGTTTTAGCAAATATTTTGATAACTATTTGGGTAACGAGTTATGGAGCAAATAGAGTATTTTCTATTAAGCAAAATGTCGCACTGCCAATCATATTAGTAATTATATTTATTAGCATTAATCTATTATCAAGTCGTGCTGGTGTGAATAATTTAAATGATTATATGGCAAAGATTGGCTTTTATACGATGGTAACTTATATACCATTTATTTTTATCTTCCAAAAGGTCAAAAAGCGAATGAAAAGGAGGGATGGGAAATGAAAAAAAGGTTATCATTACTCGCCCCTTTTTTTCTTTCTCTTATTCTTTTAACTAGTTGTAGTGAAAAAAGGATTTTAGATGAAGTAGGATTAATTCAAATAGTCGCCTACGATATAACTGATGATGAAAAAATTAAAGGGATATTCGTAGTGCCAAATTATCGTCCAGATAATGAAATAATCGTTGAAAAGTACGAAGCAGTTGCTAACACAAGTAAAGGTATACGACGAAAAATAAGCGCTATGACAGAAAAGCCGATTGTCGCTGGACAATTGCGAGTAGCTTTATATAGCGAAGAACTAGCAAAAAAGGGACTAATAAGTATCGTTGACACATTGTACCGTGATCCATCGATTGGAAATAGAATGAATTTAGCGATAGTAAAAGGTGATATGAAAGAGCTAATAATGACTGACTATTCAGATCGAGAGAGTGTCGCAGCTTATATTCAAAATTTAATACGTCATAATATTGACAAAGAAACGTTACCAACGCAAAGCTTACACCTATTTTTATACCGTTATTATAGTGATGGTCAGGACCCATTTATGCCAATTATACAAAAGAATGAAAGCCACATTGAAGTTACTGATATTGCAATTTTTAATGAAGATAAATTTGGTATGTCTATTCCTCTTAAGAAGGGGTTTATGTTTAAGTTATTGTTAGAAGGATATAAAAGTGGGAAATATGAATTGATATTAAATGGATCTGAGGAAGAAAAAGAATATGCTGTAATTGAAAATTTAAACTCCAGCACTACTTATTTTATGGAAAAGAAAGATGGTACTATAAAATTTAAAATTAATGTTAAAATGAAAGGACAGATAAATGAATATTCTGGTAAACTAAACATGGAAATGAAAAAAACATTAAAAAAAATTGAAAAACAATTAGCAGAAGAAATAGAAGAAGAGAGTATAGCTTTAATTAAAAGTTTTCAAGAAGAAAAAGTAGACCCAATTGGCTTCGGAAAAAAATATCGAAGTAAAACATATAACTGGGATTCAAAAAAGTTTTATGATGAAATCTATCCAAAAATTAAATTCGATGTAAAAGTAAATGTACAGATTATTGAAACAGGTATCGTGGAATAAATATTTTTTTAAAATGTGTAACAAAGACAAGCTTAAATTCGACTATTATGTGAACGGAGGAAATCATTAAAGATGAAGGAACAGTTTAATGAACTTTATGAAAAATTCCATCAAGAAATCTTCCGCTTCTTAGTATATATGGTCAAAGATAAACAACATGCAGAAGATTTAGTGCAAGAAGTATATATTAAAGTACTTGATTCATACGATCGATTTCGTGGACAGAGCAGTGAGCGAACTTGGATTTATTCAATTGCAAGACATGTGGCAATAGACTGGCTTAGAAAACAACAAAGAAGAAAGAAAAGGGGCTTTTTCCAAGCGGAAATTGATGATGAGCAATTTATTATTAAAGATGATGCACCTCTTCCTGAAGAATTATTAACGCAAAGCGAAACGATGAAAGCGATATATCAGGCTTTGGAAAATTGTACTGTTGACCAAAAAACGGTTGTTATATTGCGATATATACAAGGTTTATCAATTTCTGAAACTGCACAAACATTAAATTGGTCTGAAAGTAAAGTGAAGACGACACAACATCGAGCAATTAAAAGATTAAAGAAATTATTTGACTTAAATACGGAAGATTGGCTTCGAAGAGGAGTGAATGAATGAATAAAAAAGACTGGTCGGAAGAGGAATTGATTCAACAATTGAAAAAGATGCCTGAAATGAAGGACACTCGATCAAAAGAAGAGATTTTTAGGAATATTGAACATCGCCTTCCTACTAAAAAGTCTACTAACCATAAAAAGTGGTATGTTACTCTTGCGACGAGTGCCGCTGCTATAATTTTCCTTTTACTACTTCCGTCATTTCAGGGTGAAAATATTTTAGACGCACCTTTGCCAACTGAAGATACTAGCAATTTTCATAGCCAAAATACATTGCCGTCAATTAATGGAAATGATAATAACAACATGGGTATAAATTCGCACACTTCAATCGTAGATAAGATAGATAATTCTGTTGTAATTTCATCAATAAATGGTGGTATTTACCCTGGTGCTTTAATAAACTTTGGACACTCTCTGGATTTGGTTACAATTGCTGTACCTGATCAACAAGCTGAGATAATGATTCCACTGGCATATTTGTATAACCGTGATAGCTTAATGAACGATGCAAACCTATATAATGCGTTTAATAATAATGGTTTTAAAATACCCAATGGTCTTTCAAATTTTCTATTAAAAGATGCGAGATTTACATTAGTGACTACAGATAGTAAAACGGTTCATATTGATGTAAATGCTAATCACCAATTCGCTTCTGGATCTACTTCCGTAATGATGTTTTATGCGACTGTTGAAGCACTCTTAAAGTATTCTGAATTTGACAGAGCAACATTCTCTACAGACGGAAAAGCTGGGATCGAATTAGACAACGTAGGTAAAATATATGAATTAAAACAAAGTGAAAATAAAAGTGGTTACTACTTATATGAAGTAGCTAGCACAAAGCAGCATTTCTTAGTTCCAATTGCGTTTGAAGGATTATCATTTGAGGAAATGTTAAACCAAATGTCGATACAGGAGCTTGAAAAAAACTATAAGGCGATACTTCCTGCTGGATTTGTTAAAGATGTTGAGGAGATTGGCAATTCTGTAGTCATTACCTTTGATGAAAAGTTTAATTTAAATGAAATGGCATACAATATCGAGATAATTGATGCTATTTTATTTACTGCCAAAGAATTTGGATATGAATTTGTTAAGTTTAATGGCATTGGTGATGTTATTGGATTAGGACCATACAATTTCACTGAGAAAATTAAAGTACCGATTAGGCCAAATGCAATTCATGTACCTAATGAGTAAAAGCTAAAAAGAGCGTATAAAATGAACAGTACCACTAAATTTTAAGTGGATAAGTTCAATAGCGCTCTTTTTTTATTTGGTAATATAAATAGCTAATAAGAAGTTTACTCATTACTTATTTTATTTTTAGAGTCACTTTCTTTTTCATGCTGCATTTTTTTATATAATTCATCAGCTTTCGCTGCTTCACTTTTCGATACAGCTATAAATATTTTAATGAATAATAATGCCATTAATGCAGCGATGGCTAATGACAAAAGTGCGATTGGATAATAATCACGATCTATTGCTCCAACAAAATCCATGGTTACACCTCTTCTTTTTTACTTTATTTTGTGCAATGTAAGAACTACTTATTTTCCTAAAAATAAATGCTCATTTGAAAAAATCTTATTACGAGCTAAGTTATTTGTCTTTCTTTGTGATTGAGTGGGCTTTCCCGCATATTGCTCCAATATACTTGTTGCTTTTTTTAAAGGTATGCGTACTTTAGGGTTTTTAAATATACCGTTTTGCTTTTGCAGGAGGTATATGAAAGTAATAATTTTCTATTTTAATCAACACATCCAATTGCTGTTTGCTATATTTAGGGTTAGGAGAAAGCTGAATACCTACTTTTTCGGCCTTTTTTTCACTAATGAGTTTTTCGATAGCCATTCTTTTAAGTGAATAGAGGTATTTAGGGTTGGGTGCAGTTTTTGCATGTCTATTAATTGTATATATTGCTTCTGCTATCTCATTAACAGATGGCAAATTGGCCTTGTTACTAGGCAAAAATAAAACCTCCTATATTTCTTATAGTTAAAATTATAAAGTATTTTATTAATAAGTAAAGAAATTCAATAGTAATGCGACTTTGGTATAAATATGTGCTAACATGACAATAAAATGGAGGGAAGAACGCATGAGACAGTTAAATGAAAAAATACTAAAGATTATTCATGAGTGGGATCCATATAGAACAGAGCAATTTAGTAATGACGCAGAAGCAGCTGATGTAATCCAATTGGTCCATTCAGGTTTAAACATAGAGAAGTTAAGCGTAGAAATAAAGAAAGTATATGATCATTCATTTGAAGGTGATTTGCCATTAAGTAAGTGCCGGAATTTAGCAGAAAAAGTTCATGAGTTGTTCATGAATTCATCTTGTTAATAGGTTGATGTTAGATAAAATAAATAATGAAACTTACTATCTAAGGAAGTGTATATATGAAAAAATTAGTACTACTCGGAATAATTGCCAGTTTATTAACCTTGGCAAGTTGTTCAAGTCATGGAGAGCACCATCATAATGATCACGGTAATAGTACCGAATTACCACTTACAGTATCTGTAGAAATTACTCCAAAAAATCCTGAAATTTCTGAAGAAGTTATTTTTAGAGCGATAGTTTTAAAAGATGATGAAAAAATAAATGGTTTAGACTCTATCAAGTTTGAAATTTGGAAAGATGGGCAACAAGAAGACGAACATCAGATGCTTAAAGCTTCTTCGGTTTCAAAAGGTATTTATGAAGCAAAAACTACATTTGCAGAAGAAGGTAAGTATCATGTAATTTATCATATTAATGATAATACTGGTTTTCACCACATGGATAAAATTGTTTTCCATGTTGGATTGACTGAAAATAATGAACTCCATAACAGCCACAGCCACGATGATGGACATGGGGAAAATAATTTAATTATTCATAATATGGAAATTTCACCGAAACAAAATGAAAAAGCTATGATTATGTCCCATGTGTCAATGAATGGTACTGCCCTAGAAGGTGGATATGTAAAGTTTGAAATTATTAATGAAGACACGGGAGAAGTAGAATTTGTACCTGCATCTGAAAAGAAAGCTGGAGAGTATGTAGCAACGTATCGTTTTAAATCCAAAGGTGTATATTCTATTAATACTCACGTTGAACAAAAAGAATTTGATATTCATGACCATAAAAAATGGAGTGTCATTGTAAATTAAAAAAGGAGGCTCACACCTCCTTTTTCTCATTTCTACAATAGTTTATTACTATTAATTCAATGCCTTTTTCATTGTTTGAATATTTTTTCGCATAAGAGAAAAATAGTCCTCTTCTTTATCCTGATTTGTTCGAACTGACAAATTGTGTAATGTTAAAGGTTTCGCATTTATTTCTTTTTGTAAAATTTCAGCGACCCTAGGAGTAATGTTTTGTTCAAACAAGACATACTGTAAATTATTTTCTCGAGCATAATCTACTAGTTGTTGTAACTGTTTTTGAGAAGGCTCGTGTGCCGGAGACAAACCAGTTATCGCTTTTTGTTCAAGTCCATATCTCTCTTCCCAGTATCCATACGCACCGTGAGATACTATAAAAGATTTATGTTTAGCACTTGAAGCAACTTCAACAAACTCATTATTAAGTTTAGTGAGCTCAACTTGTAATGCTCGATAGTTATTTTCGAAATACTGACGCTGTTCTGGCAGTAACTCAATCAGAGCTGCTTTAATATTATCTGCTAAAGCTATTGCTAATAGTGGATCAAGCCATATATGTGGATCAACGCCATCGTGTCCACCATGTCCATCATGTTCATCATGCTCATCATGCTCATTATGTTCATCATGTTCATCATGTTCATCATGCTCATTATGTTCATCATGCTCATTATTTTCTTCATGTTCATCATGTTCATTATTTTCATCATGTTCATCATGTTCATTGGAGTTCTTTAAGTCTAATCCATCACTAACTCTAATGAAAGTAACGTCCTCATTTTCAAGTGTATGATTTAAACGATCAATAAACCCTTCCATGCCGATCCCTACATATATAAACGCATCTGCATTTGCAATTGAAACCATTTGTTTACTAGTAGGTTCAAACGTATGTGCGTCTGCACCATTCGGTATTAAATTAATGACATCAACATATTCACCACCAATATAGTTAATAAATTCTTCTAAAGCGAATATTGTTGTGTAAATTTGCAAGTGATTTTCATTGTTTTTATTACTTTGATCCCCACAAGCTGATAGTAAGATAATAAGTAAAATGGATAAAATTGAGATACTTAATTTAATTGATTTCATTTTCGATAGCCTTCTTTCGTAATTATTACGATTTATATTATATCGCCATAAATACTCCAAGTAAATAGGAATTATTCCGATTACGGTATTTTTATTTTATCTTTTAAGTAATAGTAAGATTTGATATATGACTTACATTAGAAAATAAACAAAAGTTAATACTAGTTTGCATAGTAACTATGTAATATTATGTGTTTATTGATGATTTTCATTAAATTAACCAGTATACTAAAATTACAGGATCGTTAGGATTAGGTGATAGCTATGTATTTGACAGAAGATCAATTATTAGTATTGATTATTAAACATATAAAAGAGCAGAAAAAAACCGATTTTAAAAACTTAATTGAAGAACTCCAACCTTATGATCTTGCAGTTATCTATAAAAGTCTTCCTGAAAAGCATAGGCATAAGTATTTATTATTTATGGATCAAAAAAAGATTGCGGTCTTAATTCAAGAATTAGAACCAGAGCTTCAAATCGATATCTTACATAAGCTCGGAATTGAAAAATCTTCGAATGTAATGAATCTCATGGAAAATGATGATCTTGCAGATTTGTTAAATGAGCTTTCAACGGATAGTGCCCGTCCTTTTCTTAAATCGATGGAGAAGGACGAGTCTCAGACTGTTAAAAATTTAATGAGTTATCCACCAGAAACTGCTGGTGGAATTATGACGAACAGGTATGTTTGGATTAGAGATAACTATACCGTTAGAGATGCTGTGGATAAATTGAAAGTTTTCGCAGAAATGGCGGAAAATTTATATTATTTATATGTACTAAATGATCAAAAAAAACTTGTTGGTGTTGTCTCTTATCGCGATTTACTTTTGGCAAGTATTGAAGAAAAAATAGAAGATATTATGTTTACTCGTGTCATTTCAGTACCAGCTGATCTTGACCAAGAAGAAGTAGCAACCATCATTGAAAGGTATGACTTTATTTCTGTTCCTGTTGTTGATGATGCTGGAAAATTAATTGGAATAATAACAGTTGATGATGTCATTGATGTATTTATTAAAGAGGCAAATGAAGATATTGAAAAACTATCTGCGACTGGGAAAACAATCGACTTCCAAACTAACGCAGTAACAGCATCCTTTAGAAGGTTACCTTGGCTAGTTTTGCTACTGTTTATTGGTGTGATTTCAGGTAGTATTATAAGTAATTTTGAAGGCACATTACAAAAAGTAGTTGCTTTAGCTTATTTTATGCCAATGATTGCTGGGATGACGGGGAATACTGGGACTCAGTCGTTAGCGGTGGTCGTGAGAGGCTTAGTTTCTAATGAAATTGATGGAAATACTATACGAAAGTTAATTATTCGCGAACTAAATGTTGGTTTAATTATAGGGGTTATTTGTGGACTTCTAATAGCTTTAATAGCCTTTATTTGGAAAGGTAATTTAATATTAGGAATTGTTGTAGGATCATCATTACTAATGACATTAATTATAGGAACGTTAGCTGGAACTATTATTCCGCTAATATTATACAAATTTAATGTAGATCCGGCTGTTGCATCAGGACCGTTAATTACTACTCTAAATGATATTTTTTCGTTAACCGTATATTTTACAATGGCAACAATTTTCATCTCGTATCTAATGTAATATAAAAAATATGATATAAAGGAACACAAAAAGGGGGGAATCATGTGGAACAAAATAATAATGATGTCCTGGAAGCAAAAGGTACTAAAGGCTTTGTGACGCTATTGAAAAATTTTGATTATACAATGTTAATTGTTTTAGTATGGTTACTCCTTTTTGGGCTTGTAATGGTTTATAGTGCAAGCTTAGTTGTGGCAGTTATGATATATGACTATCAAATAGATTTCTTTTATGCGAAGCAGTTACGTTCAATTATTGTAGCGAGTCTCGTTTTTATCGTGGCATGTTTTATTCCGTATTCTTTTTATAGAAAACTAAATAAATTAGCGATTTTAAGTAGTATTGTAATTTTAATTTATGTACTTGTTAAGGGGACGACCGCTAACAATGCATCCCAATGGATTTCAGTTTTTGGAATGACTGTCCAACCATCCGAACTTGTGAAGTTATCAGTAATTATTTATTTAGCAACAATTTTTTCGAAAAAACAAAAATATATTGGTAATTTTTCGCGGGGAGTGGCACCACCAGTTATTATCGTTGCCGTAATCTTAGGCTTAATTATTGTACAACCTGACTTCGGAACGTCAATGGTAATTGCCTTTACTTCCTTTATTTTAATTTTATGTTCAGGTATGAAACTGAGACACTTAGCTATATTATCGCTTATTGGTATGGTATTATTAGGAATCTTTTTCAATTTTGTTGCAACCAATGAGCAAAAGTCGCGAATAAACGGTGCATACCAACCGTTTGAAGACCCTTCTGATGATGGATACCAGTTAATTAATTCTTATTTAGCTTTTGCTACAGGTGGAGTAACTGGTCAAGGCTTTGGTGAAAGCATTCAAAAGTTTGGCTACTTACCAGAACCACATACGGATTTTATAATTGCTGTTATTGGTGAAGAATTTGGCTTGATTGGAGTTTTTATGGTTCTTTCATTACTATTTTTCATTGTAATTCGTGGTTTATTAATTGGGATTCGCTGCCAAGATACTTTCGGAAGCTTATTGGCAATAGGTATATCGAGCCTTATTGGTACACAAACATTTATTAACATTGGTGTAGCAATAGGTTTACTTCCTATTACTGGAGTTACCTTGCCTTTTATTAGTTATGGTGGTTCTTCATTGTTATCATTAATGTTAGCTATGGGAATTTTAATGAATTTATCGGCTCATAATAAGATGGAAATGAAGCAAAAGAAAAAACATGATAATGTGGTGCCACTCCATAAGCACATTTCACATTCACAATAATCAGTAAAGCCCTTTTTCAATAATGAAAAAGGGCTTTTTATTATATCTAAATTATTTTAGTAAACGTATCCGCCGGCACCAACAATAATTAATAGAATGAATAAAACTACAATTAAAGCGAAGCCGCCTGTGTATTTGTGACTCATTATACATAACCTCCTGTTTAATGATCTTGTTGTGGAATCCATTGTCCACATAAGTATCTTATGTAGCAAATGTAAAAACCGTTATCCATAATTGAAAAAATAGACATTTATCCTAATTGTAATGGGTAACCTAATCAAGAAAGGAAGGTGACGGTATGTCGAGAAAAGGAAATAGAAATCAAGAAAATATTACAACTAATTCGGGGATTGAAGAAACACACGATTTAGTTGCGGAATCGTTCATGGAAGGAACTTTGGATGATAAAGTAGAAAGTAGTATAAATGCAAAGACTGGAGGAAAAACAGATGAAAAATAAAAATAAAAGCAATATAAAAAAGGGAACGAATTCACTTGAAGAGAAAGCTCCTGGATATGGAGATAAAAAATTAGAAGGACCTAACAGACCGGCAGAATAATAAAGTACCGTTAGATTTATTCTAGCGGTACCAATATTACATAATTACAAATGTATTCTTTTGAATGGAGTGTTATCGTTGATAATTCTAAAAATAGGTCTAATCATTATATTAATATTACTAACTGCTTTCTTTGTTGCTGCAGAGTTTGCAATTGTGAAAGTAAGAAGAACGAGGATTGAAGCATTAGCTGCTGAGGGAAATAGAAGTGCCAATGCTGTATTAAAAGTAATCGATAAATTAGATGGATATTTATCTGCATGTCAATTAGGAATAACAATGACTGCTTTAGGATTAGGGTGGCTTGGTGAGCCGACTGTTGAAGTCTTGATTGAACCACTTTTAGAAATTATTCACCTTCCAGAAAGTTTACATCATATTATTTCCTTTTCCATCGCTTTTGCACTTATTACCTTTTTACATGTTGTCCTAGGAGAGCTAGCACCTAAGACGGTAGCTATCCAAAAAGCTGAACAAGTAAGTTTATTCTTAGTCAAACCATTAATATTATTTACAAAAGTGTTATATCCATTTATTTGGTTGTTAAATGGCTCAGCTGCCTTTATTTTACGTATGTTTGGAGTGAAAGTTCATTCTGACCATGAAAATGCACATACAGAAGAGGAACTGCGATTAATTTTATCTGAAAGTGCTCAAAGTGGTGAAATAAATAACGAAGAATTAAAGTTTGTAAACAATATTTTCACATTTGATAATTTAGTTGCTCGAAATATTATGGTTCCTAGAACAGAAATGGTCTGTGTATTTAAAGAAAATGCTATAGAAGAAAATATTAATATTATGCAAAATGAACGGTATACAAGATATCCAATCGCAGTTGAAGATAAAGACAATATCATTGGTTTAGTAAATATTAAAGAAGTATTTCAAGATGCTATTGGTAGTGATTTAAAGCCACTGTCTAATTATGTGAGGCCAGTAATGAAAGTAATTGAAACGATTCCAGTGAAAGAACTTTTAGTAAAAATGCAAAAGGAGCATATGCATTTAGCTATATTAGTTGATGAATATGGTGGTACGGCAGGATTAGTTACTGTAGAGGATATTTTAGAAGAAATCGTTGGAGAAATTAGAGATGAATTTGATATTGATGAACAAGCAACCATCCGACAGGTTGACGAAAATACAATCATTGCTGAAGGGAAAGCATCATTAATCGAACTAAACGATATGTTACAAATAGAATTACCGCAGAAAGATGTAGATACTATTGGTGGATTATTAATGACAATGAACAATGAGATTAAAGAGGGTACTGTAACAGAATACGATGACTATAAATTTAAAGTGTTGAAAATGGACGGACAACAAGTAAAGCAAGTGAAAATTGTCACAGATAATGAGGAGAAGGGTGAGGATTAACTCACCCTTTATTGATTTGGAATGCTAAAAAATATCATTAAAATAATAATGGACATTAAAGAAGCTACAGCAATTAAGGACTTCATATTTTCCTCCTAAATGAATAGCACTATTAAAAAATATGAGTTTTTGGCATTCTTTAGAACTTTGTTGGAAATTCGTATCTTATAAAAAGGAAAAAGGTAATAGCCATCGAATACATAGAGGTATACGTATCTTTATCTTTAGGAGGAAGAAAATAATGCAACTAGAAGCTTACTTTCAACAATTTCGTTCAAAAGTTATAGGGAATAGTCTTAAATTCAAAACGCAATTTGGTGAAAAAGAATTAATTTATGCTGATTGGACAGCTAGTGGAAGACTTTATCAAGATATTGAAGATTATATAGTAAATGAACTCGGACCATTTGTTGCAAATACTCATACAGAGGCGAATGTAACAGGTACGACAATGACAAAATTGTACAAGCAATCGTTACAATACATAAAACAGCATGTTAATGCGAATTCTTCGGATGTTATCATAACTGACGGATCTGGTATGACGTCAGTTGTCAATAAATTGCAGAGAATCTTAGGGTTAAAAGTACCTGAAAAGTTCGCAAACCAATTGTCTATAAAAGAGGAAGATCGTCCTGTCATATTTATTACTCATATGGAACATCATTCTAACCAACTTTCATGGCAAGAAACGATTGGAGAAGTCGTATGTATACCACCGACGGAAAATGGCTTGGTAAACCTTGAAGAATTAAAAGTTCAATTAAAAAAGTATGAAAAACGTAAAGTAAAGATTGGCTCGTTTACAGCTTGTTCCAATGTTACTGGAATAACAACCCCATATCATCAATTAGCGAAAATAATGCATGAACATGGTGGTATTTGTTTTGTGGATTTTGCTGCATCCGCTCCATATGTAGACATTAATATGCACCCAGAAGATTCGCTGGAAAAATTAGATGGGATTTACTTTTCCCCACATAAATTTTTAGGTGGACCGGGCACTTCAGGCGTGTTGATTTTCGATTCTGCTTTGTATTCTAACCAAAGCCCTGACCATCCAGGTGGAGGTACAGTACATTGGACAAACCCTTGGGGTGGAAAAGGATACATTGATGATATTGAAACGCGTGAAAATAGTGGTACCCCAGGTTTTTTACAAACGATAAAAACTGCCTTAGCAATTATGCTAAAAGAAGAAATGGGTATTAATAATATTTTGCAAAGAGAAAAGGAAATATTATCTTTCCTATTTGAGAAGTTGTTAGAAATACCTAAATTACATATATTAGCTGAAAACAATAAAGATCGCCTTGGAATCATTTCTTTTTATATTGAAGATATTCATTATAATTTAGTCGTTCGCTTACTAAATGATAGGTATGGGATACAAGTAAGGGGCGGTTGCTCTTGTGCTGGGACATATGGCCATTATTTGCTCCATATTAGCGAGGAAACGTCTAAGTCAATAACCGATAAAATAGATCGTGGTGATTTAGCAGAAAAACCAGGTTGGGTACGCTTATCAATTCACCCGGTTATGACAACTGATGAAGTAAACAAAATTGTGCTTGCCCTTAAGGAAATTGTAGATAATATAGATGAGTACCAACAAGACTACACTTTTGATATTTTGAAAAGCGATTACTTGAATAAAAGACAACCGAATGATACTCAAATTACTACCCATGAATTACTGAAATTTAAAAAATATTTAAATATGTAAAGAAAATAAAGCTTTCCAAATGGAGAGCTTTATTTTCATATTCCATTTCATTTACAATGTTGTTAAGATAAGAGCGGTTAATAATCCTAAAGAGGCAAATAAACCAACTGCTGGTCCACCTTCTTCAAACGCTTCTGGCATCATCGTTGAGGAAACCATAGCAATGATTGCTCCTGCTGCAAATGCACTGAGACCTGCAAAGATATTATCAGAAACTTTATCCATGACCAAGTACCCAACAATGGAGAATATTGCTGAAAGTAAAATGACAGAACTCCATAAAGTTAGAATCTTTTTATCACTAAATTTACCTTTTTTTAGACCGATACTACTAGATAAGCCCTCAGGAAAATTGCTAATAAATATGGAACTTATTAAAACAATGTTCATACTTGCATCCTTTGCTATTAATGCCCCAATAATGACGGATTCGGGGATTGCATCTAGAATTGTTCCAAAGAAAATTGCTAACCCTTGACTCCCACTATTTCCTTCTTTAGAGCGCTTTCTTTCTTTTCCACCGAATTTAATAACAGCAAAATCTCCAATTGTAAAAATGAGAGCACCAAGAATAAAAAACAATGCTACATTAAAAATAGAACTTTCCTTTAAAGCCTCTGACAGTAATTCAAAAGAAGCGGCTGCAATTAGTGCACCTGTTCCAAATGCCATAATGAGCCCAGTAAGCCTCTTGCTAATCTTAGAATAAATCCCAGTGACAGCTCCAATTAAAAGTGCAGATCCTGCAATTATACCCCAAAAGGCAGCAATTACCATCCTTAATCACTTCCTCAACAATTAGTACATCATAGACATTTTTTGTTGTTTTCAAAAGAATATTCATTAATTGACATTACCTTTTAGTTGAAAAAATACTAATCATGTATTAATATAAACAATCGTTCAATAAATAGTTAAGCAATTCTGTCCTACTCAGAAGATATTCAAGGAGGCACCTTAGAAGTGAGCAACAACGTAAGGGAAGAATATAAAATGCAAGATGTAATTATTGTAGGTGGAGGTCTAGCAGGGTTATCAGCTGCAGCAAGTCTAGCTAAACAAGGAAAGTCAGTTACATTGCTAGAGCGTGGCCAATTAGGAGGAAGAGCAGTAACTTTAAAGTTAAAGGATTTCTCTTTTAACTTTGGCGCACATGCAATCTACGGAAGAGACACTTCCATTCTGCAAAATTTAGAAAAAGAGCTAAATATACACATTAATTGGAAAGACTTTAATCCAAATAAAGCAAAATATGATATAGGTCACGAACTCACAGATGTACCTGCTAATATAAAGGGACTTTTTCGCACAAAAATCCTAAAGTCGACTGATAAACTTCAATTTACATTTAATATATTTAAAACGATGATTTCCGTTGAAAAAGGAAAAGAACATGTTTCGATAAAAAAATGGATGGACGATAGGCACATAAATGATGATGTGAAAAAAATGATGCTAACGTTAGCGTCATCAAATTTCTTTACTAGTGAGCCGGAAAAAATTCCATCTACTGTATACTTTAATTATTATCGGAAATTATTTAAAACGAATAAACCTGTCGCTTATGTTGGCGGAGGTTGGCAGTCGTTAATTCAACAATTTGTTACAGTTATTGAAGAAAACGGCGGCACGATCATTACAAAACAAAAAGTTGACGAAGTAGAAGTTGCAGGTGATAAAGTAATTTCAGTCTCAAGCAAAGGGCAAAAATACAGAGCAAAAGAATTTATCTTTGCAATTCCACCAAAAGAACTGAAAAAAGTATTTGAGAGTACGACGATTTCACACTACATGGAACATTATGCACAATATGAGCCGAGCTATGTTTTTGTTTACGATATAGCTTTAAAAGAAAGAATAGAAGTTCCGTACACATATATTTACAATCAAGAAGAAAAAATGTTCATCACGGATATCTCTTATTATGATGAGACATGCGTGCCAGAAAATGGACAGTTGTTACAAGCAATTGCTTATATGAAGCCAGAAGATGTTGGAAACAAGTTAACGACAGAAGCAATTCAAAATAAAATTGAAGAAATGTATGATAAACACTTTAATGGTTGGCGTGAACTCCTTGTTGTTCCTAGAATTTCCAAGCGGGCAATGGCTCAGGAAATATCTTGGAATATGAAGCAGTCGCCAATGCCAGTCGTAATTCCTAATTTGAGAAATACTTACTTTTCAGGAGATTGGTGTGAAGGGGAAGGACAACTGTCGGAACTTTCATTTACAAGTGCTTATAAAGCGACTTCAATGATATTAGAAAAGTAATAATAGAGGTTGTGACACAAGTGCCTGGCACTTTGTTTTGTCACTGCCTCCTTTTTAATTTGTGAATTATCAAAAAATTGTGTAAACTAGACGTATACTAAATGAAATGAGTGATTTGACAATGGAATTATATATTAACTACATAATTAATCTCTGTCTTATCATTTGTTTTCTTTATTTGATGTATCAACTGTTAGTTAAGAAGAACAAAACATTTATATTTAGTAATGTAGAACCAGATGCTGAGGAAAACGTATGTTATTATTATAAAAGTAGAAAGAATAAATAACACGGTTAGGACAAGAGGTCCTACCGTGTTATATTGTTTTTAAAAGGAGAGTGCTTTAATGAAGCAAACATTATATTTTCACCCGGCATGGCTTAAAACAATTTCCGAGAAAGATAAAATTAATATAGAACAAACATTTAATACGACGGGATTTATTAGTGAAAGAATTACATTCACAACGATTCGCGTCGCTAGAAACTATAAAGAAGAATTATTAGTGACAGTACTCATACAAAATGGATTTAATGAAGATCAGGAATTTCATCAAAAAGAACTTCTTTATACGGAAAATGGAGCGTTTATAGCTTCTCATAAGTTTACAGTGCCGATGGTACTTAAAAAGCATTCAAGTACACCATGGACATTTATATTTAGTCCAGAGTCTATAAAGAGTGAATACGTAACTCTAGATGGACAAGTAAAGCTAACATAATCTAACATTTCTCCTCTAATTATTAAATCATCTGCATATGATTTATGAGAAAAGAAGGAGAGTGAACGGTATGAAAAAAAATGTCTTGTTATTTGCTGATTTTGGTGTTGACGATATTTTGGCATATATGTATGGAGTTTTTCATCAAGAAATTAATATCATTGGCGTTGTTGCAAGTTATGGTAATGTTACTCGTGAATATTCATTACGAAATATTGAACTATTAAAAAAACTTACGAAGACTGAACATATCCAAGTTATTAAAGGGGCTGAACGTCCTTTAACTGGCAATGAAGTGAAGGTTTATCCAGAAGTTCACGGACAAGAAGGACTTGGACCGTTTTCGTTTCCTTTACTAAGTATAGGAAACGAGTATAATTTTGATAAAATTTATGAATTAGTTAGGAATAATAAAGAATTAACAATTGTTAATGTAGGTAGGTTAACGTCATTAGCGACAGCTTTTATTTATGAACCAAATTTGATGAAGAGTGTGAAGGAAATTTTCGTAATGGGTGGAGCTTTTCAAGTACAGGGGAACATCACGCCAGTGGCAGAAGCAAATATTTATAGTGACTTTATTGCAGCTAACATTGTTAATAAAATTGCCCCATCCATAAAATACTTCCCTTTGGATGTAACAACTATGGCGGTAATTAGTGAAAAACAAATGGATGTTCTTACCAAGTATTTCCCTGCAAAAACGAGACAATTACTTATAGAGATTCACAAGTACTATACTAATTTTTATGAGAAAAAACATTTTGTGAAATGTAGTCCGCAACACGACTTGCTGACAATTTGGGCATTAATAAATGAGCAATACGTCACATATGAAGAAAAGTGTGTGAAAATAGTAGTGAATAGCATCGCCAAAGGGCAAACGATTGGCTATGATGAAAGAAGTTCATCCTGTTCTTTTATTCACAAGGTCGCGACATTTATCGATTATGAAAGGTTTATTCAAGATGTTACTTCAACATTTCACCATGGAAGTGTAACTGTTATTGATTCAGAGTGGTTATAAATGTGTATGGAGATTTGATCGGGGTTATAGGATATTTTCACTTTTGAAGTTATACCGGCCTCTTTTAAGAGTTTTTTGACTTCCTCCGTTTTTCCGACTTGAGCGTTGCCTTGAATTTTTTTTGCAAATGGAGTGGACTTTTTAATTTTTTCAATTAGAAGTGTGGCTTGTGGTAGTAGTAATAATAGATTATCTGCGGATTTTTGAAAAGTAGCAGGATTAATTTCAGGATACTGATTTTGCTGCCTTTCATTTTGCCACAAAATACTTAATCGAGAGTTATTGTGTAAAGAATTGCAAATGGGACAAAAACAGCAATGTTGAACAACATACAATTTGAACACCTCCTATTGAAAGTAGTTAAATAGGTAACATACATTCTGGCTGATTGTTTCTAGGTGAGTTAACTAATGGTGATACTTCATACATTTTCATATGGTCACTATTGTATGGTTTTAACACATTAGTATAGAATTCACTACCCTCGATTCTTGGACTGAGCCAGGTCTGTTCCGTTTCATTAGTAAGAATTACGGGCATTCTGTCATGCACTTCTGATAATAATTGATTAGCGCTAGTTGTAATTATGGTACATGAATGTATTTCTTTTCCGGCTTCATTTGACCACTTATCCCAAAGCCCTGCCATTAAGAAAGGCTTTTCATTAGCTAATGTAATACGAAATGGCCTTTTACCTTCCTTTGTTGTTTTCCACTCGTAAAAACCGTCAGCTACCAATGCACACCTTCTTCTAGAAATCAGGTTTTTAAAACTGCGTTTTTGTAATAGTGTTTCTGATCGAGCATTAATCATTTTGTATCCAATCTTTTCATCAGGTGCCCATGAAGGAATAAGCCCCCAACGCATTTGACCAATTCTCTTACCTGCGGGAGATCCAACAATTGCAACAACTTTCTGGCTTGGAGCTATATTGTAATTAACTTCAAAATGAAAATGAACTGGATTGACAATTGAAAACTGCTCCATTACTTCATCTATAGTTGTAGTTAACGTTAAGCGTCCACACATAATTTATTTCACCTTTTCTAAAGAGATTTTCTCTCTTTATAGTACCATTTCTTAATACGGTATTGTAAAGACTACCACAACAATTGGTACAGCTTAAATAATATTAAGTTCGTCTCAATTGGACATCCTTGTGCCTCGCGGCCATATTGCCAACCCAAAACATTAGCTACACAACTTGGCTTTTTTGGTTGAAATAGCGGTGCATCGATTTCATTTGATGCTTCTTCTCTGGGCTCAGCACTCCATAATATGGAATATTTTTTAACTCTTGCATTATTCTTTACTGCTGCACAATAAGCTTTATTAAAATCCCCCTTAAGAGGATCATGATAAAATCCTGGAAGGTAGCCACTTTCGAAAAAAACATCAACCCATGCACTAATCCAAGAGTCATTTACTTCAAAGAAATTTTCAATATTAGCAAATACAACAGTATCTTTTGGGAATTTTAACCTACTTGCATGGAATATGGCATTTCTTGCAGCAACTTGCCCACTTCGATATCCAACTGCAGAACTAAAATCATTATAAATTGGTATAATGCGAATACCTCTTATGTGTAGAAATAGTAGTTCTTCTTTAGATAAACCATCATTTACGCCTTCTTTTCTAGTTAAGTATCTACCCCAAAACTTGGGCTTCCCATACTTACTAGTTACACAATTATATAGTTTTTCATCGACTTTAACTGCGGAGTCTACACCCCATAACGCCCTCAATTTCATCCTCCTCATTATTTTACGTAATAATAAACTATGCATGGAAGTTGTCCTAGGGTATCTTATTTTTAAGTACTATTTATTCAAAACTTTTGGTATGATAGATTCATAACTAATATAGTAAAAAGGTAGTATATAGATTTACTTAATTATCGTTAAGTAGTCTTTAGCTTGAAAGGAGATCGCATTTTGAAAAATCCATTTAATATAATTGGTAAATTAACATACACATATCGAAAAAGCATCGTCCTTTTATGGATTATTTTAGTCGCTGCTTTGTTTATTTTCTCAATAAAATTACCAGACCGCCTCCATGGAAGTGGATTTGAGATGGATAGTGAATTTCAACAAGTAAGTGATGCGTTGATTGAGGAATTTGATTATCCTGCATCAACAGCAATTATATATTTAGAAGGAAATGGTGTTTCTCCTGAAGATGAAGAATATAAGAACCATGTTGCATCAACAATCGAAAAAGTATTAAAACATGAGGCAATTAATAAAGTAGTGTCACCTTACGAATCTCCTGGAATGATTAAGGGAAATGAAGCTTTTATTTTAGTAATGTTTGATGAAGTCGCTAGTGATGTGATTGACGAGGTTAATTACCTGAAGGAGAATGTTACAAGCTCAGAAAATGTCAACACTATGTTAACTGGTAGTCCAGTAGTTATGGAAGATATGAACAAAGCTAGCCAAGATGATCTTTTCCAAGCTGAGATGATTGGAGTTCCTGCAGCATTATTCATTTTGCTGCTAGCATTCGGCGGATTAGTCGCAGCTGCATTACCGTTAATAATCGGTATGCTGAGCGTACTCATTACGATGGCTGTTATTTACTTTATCGGTGGTCAACTACAATTGTCTGTGTTCGTTTTAAATACAGTACCAATGATAGGGTTGGCATTAGGAATAGATTTTGCTCTACTATTAGTAAATCGCTTTAGGGAAGAACTTCAGCAAAAAAATATTAAAGACGCAATAATTAAATCAGTAGAAACAGCTGGAAAGGCAATAGCTTTCTCAGGATTATGTGTATTTGTAGGCTTATCTGGAATGCTTTTTATTAATATTAGCATTTTCAAATCAATTGGAATTGGTGCAATGGTTGTTGTCTTTGTATCAGTAACATGTGCATTAACATTTTTACCAGCAGTTCTAGCGATCCTTGGCGAAAAAGTAAATCGCTTTACTATTCTTAAAGTAAGTAATAAAGAAAATAACTGGTGGAAAAATTTCGCATCTTTTGTGATGAAGCGCCCTATAATCGTATTAGTTACGACTACTATTGTATTAGTATTCTCTGTAATTCCTGTAATGCAAAGTAATCTAATCGTACCTGAAGAAGATTCTTTACCTGAGTCATTTCCATCAAGAGTTGCGCTTGAAAAGTATATCGATGCTTTTGGAGAGTACACCATTCCTTCAGCTATTTTGATTGTGGAATCTGAAGATGAGATTATGGTGGAATCAGAATTAACAAAGTTACAACAATTAACTGATGAATTAATGCAAGATTCAAAAGTGGAAAAAGTCGAGTCAGTTTTTAATATTACTTCCTTATCTGTGCCAGAATTAGCTCATTTAAGTAACGATGAACAATTTATGAATAATCTCTCAACAATTGTTAATGGCAACCAAACTGTTGTAAAAGTGTTTCTTAATGTAGATTCTGCATCTAAAGAAGCAAAAGAATGGATCCATGAATGGAAGAATTACAAAGGTGATTTAAACGTTTCATTTGGTGGAGAAAGTAAATTTTATGAGGAGATTTACGAAGAAATAATGACGAAAGCGCCTATTGGCTTATTAGTCGTTTTAATATCAACGTATTTCTTACTTTTGATAGCATTTAAATCAATTATATTACCTTTAAAAGCAATAATAATGAACGTATTAAGTCTTACGGCAACTTTCGGTATCTTAGTTATTATTTTCCAAGGTGATTATTTCTATAATGTTGAAGGGATATATTTAATTATTCCTGTATTTATTTTCTGCCTAGTTTTTGGTCTAAGTATGGATTATGAAGTGTTCCTTATATCTCGCATTCAAGAATATTACGAGGAAACGAAAGATAACGATTATGCAACTTTAATGGGGTTAACTGTAACAAGTAAAATTATTACTTCAGCAGCGTTAATAATGATTGTTATTACAGGTGCATTTGCATTTACTGATATCATTCCAGTTAAACAAATGGGACTTGGAATTGCTATAGCGATATTTTTAGATGCTACGATTGTAAGAATGTTGTTAGTCCCATCATTAATGAAATTAATGGGGAAATGGAATTGGTGGATGCCTGCTTTTTTACAAAGAAAAGAAAAGGCAGTGTCAACTAATTCGGTAGAAAGAAGTCTGTAATTTACAGACTTCTTTTCTTTATAAGCATTTATTTGTATAATGAAATAAAATCAAAGGAAACGGGAGTACATCGCAATGAAAAAAATAATTTTTTATAGTTTAATGTTAGTAGTTATTGCAACCCTTGGTGCATGTAATGGAAAAGAAGAGAATTTTGATTCAAAAGTTCTTGGTGAATGGCAAACGAGTTCATTTACTCTTAACGAGAAAGATTACGATGAAAATGCAAATGAAGCCTTTTCAGATGGTGTAAAGATTGGTCTTTTACAAATGTTTTTCAAAGAAGGTGAAGCCATTACTTTTGACAGTAAAGGTAACGCAACGTTTCACGGAATTAAACTTAACTACATAATTGAAAAGAATAATCTCTTAACACTGACATCAGAACAATTAGTCGATATGAAATTAACATTTAAATTAGAAGAAAAAGGTAATAACCTATTATTTAAACATGAATTAGGTACAGCAATTCTAACTTCTGCAAAATAAAAGCTCTCCTCTTAGGAGAGCTTTTTTCTTTTGTTCAAGGTCTAAATTTCGTTGTTTAAAATACATATTAAATGAAGGAAGCTTGACCAATCAAACGAGCAGATGAGGTGACTGTTTTATGAAAGCCGACGAAATTATTGGAGAAATTACTCGATTAGTAGTTCATAATGACGACTTTTCTAAGTTATCTAGCAGCATGGAATCGTTTAATCCTTTAAAAGTTTTAGATGTTTATAATTACGAACTGAAGCAATTAAATATGCTTTCATGGCTATTAAACCCTCAAGAAAACCACCGGTTGGGAGATTACTTTATTAAGGAATTCATTAACAAAGTAGTTATTAGTAACGAAGAAAATGAGTCAGTTAAGAATTTATCTCAGATTGAGCTTCACTTAAGTAATTTCTATGATGCGCAGGTCACTCCACATTGGAAATCACTTAGAAAATCGAAAACGATTGATCTTGTTATCCACTCCGCGAAAAATAATATCGTAGTTATAGTTCTTCATAATGAAAAGAAAGAAAATATATCGCTTCACATGCAAGAGTGTTATGCCATGATTAAAGAAGATATTAAGTTTACGAACGCACATGTGCTACCTGTTTATTTAACAGATACCGGGGAAGAGGCTCCATTAAGTAATTATTGTCAATTAACCTATGAAGATTTCTTATCTTTGATTGATAAAACAATTGAACATCATCATGGTGAGTTGAGCGAAAGGATAGTCTTATTTTTAAAAGACTACCTATCCTTAGTGAATCAAGAATTAGTTCAAGATGAGAAGTTGGTCACACTCTGTCAGTCTATTTATAGAGAACATAAGGATATTATTCACTGGCTCTTGCAAAAGACAAGTGCTATTCAAACAAGAGAGTTACATAAAGTAAGTCAGGAAACGATTAACCGCTATGGAAAATTACTTTCCGTCATTTTAGAAAAAGGAAAAGAAGACCCTTTTACGATTGCCATGAAAAACTTTATGCAAGATAAATTAGAAGTAAGTTTAAGCTCTAGTAGGTTAAAAAATACACAACACTGGTTTTATCCGATAAAATTTTTAAGTATTGACGGTATGCAACAAGCCGCAGTACCGAGTTGGCATTCACCATACCCAGTTTCTTATTATTTTAAAAAAGAACAAGGAAAGTTGAAATTAAAGCTAGAAATAGGACCATTTAAAGATCCAACCCTTCGGATGGAATTTATTAAGTTTGTCAATGATAACTCAAACTTCACAATAAATGTAAAAGCTTTCCGAGTTGAATCTGTATCTACTTGTATTAAAATGGAAGCGATACCTTTTGAAGATTGGGAATGGAATAAAGTGGAGATTATTACTACTAGAATGAATCATTTATATCAATATAAATTCTCTGAAACAAACAATGAAATACTGAATTTGATAGAGAAATTCAGATGGAAAATTAGCTAAACTCTACCAAAATATAAACTTTATGTTATTATATAACTATATTAGTATAAAATTGGTAATTTTTTATATAAAAGTAAAGTGAAGTTTTGGAGGGGAACAACATAGAACTGAATATAATTAAGAGCATTCTAACTGATTTTCAAATGCACGAGTCAGAAGATAAAGTACTTAATTTCTATGGCGGAGATAGAATTAGCATTCAACTTTACAACTTATATAAGTATTTACGTAAAATGAATAGCTACGAGCCATCAATATTAATATTAGGAGAACACCCACACTTTGCAAGGGAAGCGAGAACTGGAATTCCATTTACAAGTGAACACGTAATTGTTAAGATGAACGATCGACACGGAGTATTAGAAAAAGACGTTTATAAATTAATTGGTATTAGGAAAGATTCATTTTCTGCTTTATTATGGGGACAAATTAATAAAATGAGTAATCCACCTTTATTGTGGAATTTATTCCCGTTTTATCCTCACCAAGAAAATTCCCCTTCAAACCATAGAAGTTTGACAATTCAAGAGATGGAGTGGGGAAATCAGCTATTGCTAAAAATTTTAGAAGCGTATCCTTCTATTACTAAGGTCTTTGTTATCGGAAATAAATTGAAATATGATCACTTAAACTTTCCAGTTGATGTTGACTATCTATCACCTTTAGAGATGGGTAATCCCCATGCGTTTGTTGAAGACTTCAATGAATTACTTAAGATTAGCCAGCCAATAAAAATTTCTAATAAAGTATAACTGGCATACAAGCAAGTGATTAAAAATATGCATATAAAAAGAGGTAGCAGCTTAAATCTCACGTTAGGAGTGGCGTATATGGGATGGGAAGCAATAATTGATATGCATAAGCAGTTTAATCATACAACTTTATTAGGAAAACAATTGGATAATAATACTTGGAAATTCAAGTGGAATTTTGGACATTTGAATTCAGAACATACTATTGATATAACGTTAATGCAACCAATAAATGATGTCGAATTTATAATAAGCCCTTATTCTAAGGTCGTTTCATCATTAGAAGAGGCATTGGCATTAAACGATTGGAAATTATTTTCTCCTAGCGTAATACATTCTCAGTTTAGAGAAAGTATATGGGAGATTGTACATACAGCAAATATTTCTAGAGAAAGAAAGCTAAAATGGTTTGCGGCGTGTTATCCAGAAAAACAAAAACTTTCTAAAGTGGCAAGCCAATTGCTACAGTCAGAGTACACGATAGGAATAATCGGACAAACGACAAATACACTTGAAGAAGCGAGTGAGGAACAAGGTATTTGGAAGTATGTAGATGTAACAAATATTTTTTCTAATGCAGCATTTGAATTCGATTATGATATTTTTCGAAAATACGTCAGTTATAAATTAAAGATATTGGAAGAATACAATGGTCCAGAATATTTCAAATTAATTTCTAATTTTGAATCAAATAAACTAATACAAAGTATTATCTTCCAAAATTATTCAACAAGTAGAATGAAAGGGAAGTTTACTAACGCGCTTGACTTACAAGGTCCATTAGATTTGATTTGCTGTCATGATTGTCGAGCACACAGTTCAGTAACAGACTTTGTTCTGAGAAAAACTTGCTCCTCATGTGGTGGAAGATTACGACCAAGCATGACACTTGCAGGTGAAAAATTCAAAAAAAAGAATTGGGTTAATGTAGTTACTGAATTTGAAAAAGCGGAACTTATTTTTTGTATCGACTGTGATGTATCAGTACCTTACTTTTCTAAATTAATGGAAAAAACGAATGGGAATGTAATCATTTTATCTACTACAAAGCAGTTAATAGAAATAAAGAAAAATACTAGAACCGAACACTATATTGAAATTGATCCTAATAAATTCTTAAGTGAAATAAATATGTTACTTTCCTTATAATTATTAGACTAAACCGGGTATAAGCGTATTACGTTTGTAATCCGGTTTTTTTGTTGACAAAAAATTCTGCCGGAAAACACGAAATTTCTTTTAATGAATACGTTGATAAATAAGAGAAAGGAAGTGTAGGCGTGAATAAAATGTTAAAGTTAGTAATGGTTTTTCCTTTAGTATTCTTAACAAGCTGTTTTGATGATGATAGCTCAAAAGATAAAAATGTTGACCAAGAGACAGAAGCTACAAAAGAAATTGACAAAAATGAAGATAATGAGGGCATGCTAGAAGACGATGTGCGTTTAGAGATTATAGATTATTATAATTATATGTATGGTGAAATGTTAACGTATCATAACAGTGTTATCTCTTATTATGATCAAGTTTTACAAGCGCCAGATGAAGTGTTTTATGGCACGGTTATTGATAAGATAATCCCCCAATATACTGAAATATTAGTTGAATTAGAAAAGGTAAATTCACAGCTAAATAATGAAGATTTAATAAAAGTTCATGAAGTCATTGTCTCAGCTGTCCGAACTCAATTAGACGGTTTTCTTTTATACAAGAAAGCTTATGAAAATAACAATAACTTATATGTAAATGAAGGGAACGAAAAGATTAGGGAAGCAAATACACTCTTTATTAAGTTTGATGAAAAGATGAGTGAGTTAATGAGAACCTATGAGATTAATCATTTTAATAGAAGTGAATAATAATTTCCATATCTGAATAGAAGTATTAAGTTTTTGGTAAAATACGTTGTAGATTTTACTATAAGGAGATAAAAAGGTGCTTTTTGTTAAAAAGCTTCAAAAAAATATGAAAGGCCATCGTTCTCTAGGATTTCTATTATTGATTGGTGGCTTATATTCTTTAAGTGTTGCCTTGTCTAATACGTTTGTGAATGTGTATTTGTGGAAACAATCGAAAGAGTTTTTTGATATTGCAATATATAATTTAAGTTCAGTTATTTTGCAACCAATTGCCTTTATTCTTGCAGGCATGTTAGCTAAGCATATTGACCGTATCTATGTCCTACGGATTGGAATCATTTTCTTATCAGCTTTCTTTTTGAGTGTTCTTTTATTGGGGACAAGTTCTACAGACTTTATTGTTATTCTAGGTGCTTTGCACGGGATTGGCTTTGGAGTCTATTGGCTTGCTTATAATGTATTGTCTTTTGAGATAACTGAGCCGGATACAAGGGACTTTTTTAATGGTTTTTCAGGTGTGTTAGGATCATTTGCTGGAATTGTTGGTCCGATAACAGCAGGTTTGTTTATTACAAGAATGGAGCTTAATAAGGGATATTACCTTATCTTTACTATTTCCCTTATCATGTTTGCTTTAGCGGTTTTTCTGTCCTTCTTTATTAAGAAAAGAGATGCTAGAGGAAGCTTTAAACTTAAGGAAGTATTGAATGAACGGAAACGTAATAAAAATTGGAAAAATATTTTACACGCTAATTTTTTTCAAGGGTTTCGTGGAGGAACGTTTGTTTTTTTAATCGGTCTTTGGGTTTATATTACGACTGAGAGTGAATTATCATTAGGTACTTTTGCACTAATTCAATCTGCCATAAGCTTAGTTGCTTTTTCACTGGCTGGGAAATTGATTAAGCCGAAAAATAGGGTTAAATCAATCTTATTTGCTGGTGCAACTATGTATATTGCAATATTAATTATTGCATTTCATTTAACATTTATAAAATTACTCATTTATGGTGTTATCATTGCATTTGCTTTTCCATTCTTAATCGTGCCATTTATGTCGATTACATATGATGTTATTGGGGAAGCAAATAATTCAGGTAATAAAAGGATTGAATTTTTAGTAGTAAGAGATGTGTACCTTAACCTTGGTAGAGTGGTATCAATTTTATTTTTTATAGTTGCAATTTCTTTTTTTAGCCCTGAAAAGAGTATCCCATATCTCTTGTTTTTAATAGGACCTGGATTTTTGATCATTTCCTTTTTTATTAGAAAAGTGAATATTGATAGTACAAATGATAAAAACTGAATAGAAGAAGGAGGGAGTTTTATGGCAAAATCACGAAGTAAACAAGATGCAGAACAGAAAAATAAAAAAGGTATTGATTCAGCTACAAATGAAGCACAATTAAGTTCGGAAATAAATGCTAAATCAAGAAAGAAAAAATAAGCAACGTTACGTTGCTTATTTTTTTTCGTTTGTTTCATTTAATAATTCTTCTTTTGATTTCACTTTACCATGCGGATTTTGCGCCTGTTTCCTTGTGCGGAACTGTCTTTCTTGTTGACGTTTGGATTGTGTCACACTGATTCCTCCCTTCATTCTACATTATCGTTCGTTTTATTAGTCATCTTTATGTATTGTAGTTGAAAAATTTTGCGTGACAATTTTTTTATTATGCTGTATATTTCGTATATCGAAATAAGAGGGTGAGACATGATGAGAAAAGAAACAATTATTGTATATGCTTCTTTAGCATTTTCAACTAGCATATGGGGCAGTGCCTTTATTGCTGGTAAATACGCAGTAACAAGCTTTGAACCTGCTACTATTGCTTTTTTAAGATTTTTTTTCGCTGCAGTGATTTTGTACCCATTGATGTGGGTTACTCAGCGCAATAGATCAAAACCAACAATAAAAGACTGGGCACTATTTGCATTACTCGGGATTACAGGCATTACTATTTATAATATTTGTTTCTTTATGGCAAGTAAATATGCAACGGTTATTAAAAGCTCTTTATTTATTGCCATTAACCCTGTATTAATAACATTACTTTCTTACTTTTTCCTCAAAGAAAAACTTAGTAAAAAACATTTCATTGGAATGATAGTGGCACTACTTGGGGTAATTATCATTATTACGAATGGTCAGCTAATTAGGATTATTCAATTACAATTCCAATTTATTGATTTAGTATTATTGTTAGCTGTTATTACATGGGCATTATATAGTGTGCTAGGTAAACTTGCTTTAAAAAAGTATAATGCAGTTGTTTCAACAACTTATGCGATTGGGTTTGGAACACTTTTTTTAGTTCCTTTCGTTTTAAATGAAATAACAGTCGAAGTCTTAACTAACGCTTCCATTTCATCATGGTTAGCAATCATTCATATGAGTATCTTTGTCACAGTGGTTAGTTTTATTATGTATTATAATGGTATTAAAGAAATTGGTGCAGCGAAGGCATCTATATTTATTAATGTAATGCCAGTATCTGCCGTTATTTTGGCAACCATTTTATTAGATGAAGTTTTTACTTTGCCATACCTAATTGGAGCTCTATTTGTTATTGGAGGAGTATCATATTCCACGATTACTAGAACGAAGAAAAAGCAAAATATTGCACAAATGAAAAAGGCATTGGAATAACCAATGCCTTCATTTAATTTCCTCTGTTATTTAACTCTTCTATTTTTTCAATGATTTCTATTTTTTGTTTTTCACCTATTTTACTAGAGATAATTTCTCTTTGGATTAAATTGTTTATTGCTTCATATTCCGTATAAAGAGCATCTCTACTAGCATTACGTTTCTTTTCTTTTTTAATGGTTGGGTATTTATTATATAGACCATGTAACTTTTCTTGCACATGTTCCATTTCCTTTTCGTAATCCGCTTTAAGCTCATTGTATTCAATATCTGTTAATAACAAGTTATTCTTCATATCTTGCCAATCTCTTAACGCTTCTTTATATCGGAATTGTCTTGTAATTAGTTCTTCGTACTCTGCAATCGATTGATCACTTTTTATTACCTTTAATTTTCGTATGAGGGGTTTAATTGTTAACCCTTGAACGATAAGTGAGAAGAGGACGACACTAAATGTGAAAAGTAAAATGTCATCTCGTCCTGTAAATGTTGCAGGCAAACTCAAAGCTAAAGCAATAGATAAACTTCCTTTAAGCCCGCCCCAGTTTAGTACGTGTTTTTCTTTTCCTTTTACCTCTTTTATAAATGCTAAACTTGAATAAATAGCAATTGATCTTGCAAGAATTACTATTACAATTGCTAAAACGATAACACCCCACTTATTTTCCAATGGGATTCGATTGATTTCTAAACCAACTACAAGGAAGATTAATGAATTGGCGATAAAGGCAATGACATCCCAAAAATTATTAATATTTAGTTTGGTAACTGGGCTCATACCAATTTTCGCTCCGTAGTTTCCAAATATTAATCCTGCTATAACTACCGCGATTACACCACTTACATGGAAATATTCTGCAGTAAAAAAACTTCCGAAAAACAATAATAAGGATATAGTAATTTCTAAGGGATAATTATCAATAGGTTTAATAGCTAAGGATGCAACATAGCCAGACAATGCCCCAATCGCAATGCCACCAAGTGCAAATTTTAGAAATAATATGATACCTGAGCTCAAGCCGGCCCAGCCCATGTCAATATAACTCAATAAATAAACAGAAGAGATTGTAAATAAGACAACGGCAATACCATCATTAAATAAACTTTCTCCTTCAATGATTGTCGTTAACTTTTTACTAACTCCGAGTGACTTAAAGATAGATAATACTGAAATTGGGTCTGTGGCACTCATTAAAGCCGCAAAAGTAAATGCAACAACTAAAGGTAACTCAAGTAAGTAGTAAGCACCTGATCCTATTAGAATGAAAGAAATAAATGTGCCACCAAGTGCTAAGGCTAAGATTGGCTTTTTATTTTCTTTTAAGTGGGAGAATGGCAATTTTAAAGTAGCCTCACCTAAAAGTGTCGGAAGAAAGATTGAAATGACCATTACTTGAAAGACCGTGGACTGAGTAATAAACTCTTTTGCATTTTCTAACACTGGTAAATGGAAAGAACCAATTAATAAACCTACAATGACAAGTGCAATACTATATGGTTGTTTAAATGCGCCAGCAATAAATGTTACAAATGAACCTACGAGTAGCAATAATAAAATTTGCATAAATATTTCATTAAATTCGTGCAATTTTTTCACCCTTTCTAAGATATACTAATATTTTCTATTATAGTTTAGTTTTGCCAATAAAAAAACAATCCATTGTCAGGATTGTATAGGAATTGAATTATTGTATTAAATATAAGGTTTATGTTTTTCTTTTCTCATAATGACATACTATATTTCTACCTTTATTTTTAGCCATATAAACTGCCTTATCTGCATAAAATATTAATTGATTTATTGAATTTGCATCGTCTGGAAATGAAGCGACGCCGACACTTATGGTAACATGGATCTTTTTTCCATTATCAAGTGTAATTTTAGCCCGTTCTACTTTCTTCCTAATTTGTTCTGCTAAAGTTATGACTTCTTGTTTAGGAAGTTTGGAAATAACTAATACAAACTCTTCTCCTCCGAATCTTACAGCAATGTGATTTTCGATACTTTCCATGATGATCTTTGCAACGCTTTGCAAAGCTTTATCTCCATTTACATGACCATATTTGTTATTAATATGTCTTAAATAATCCATATCTGCAAAGATAATGCTAAGCTGTTCTTTCCTTTTGACTGCTTGCAAAAAATGTTTGTTAATGTTCTCATCAAAAAAGCGATAATTATATAGTCCAGTTTTCCCATCTATATATGCTAGCTTTTCCTCAGAGTTCAACAATTTTTTTAGTAAAAGTATTGGAATAATCAAAATGAGAATCAAAGATGGATCAAGTAAATATATTCCACCTACTAATGCCCCAAAACCAATCATAAGTAATTCAACTAGTAACACGTTAGAGTTCAATGTATTTACATTATTAAATGGTATATTTTGTTCTATAGAAAGAAATGTTGTAAGTAAGAATAACTTCATTAATACAAAGATGAATGCTGTTGGGATGATAGCTAAAGTTCTTGCAAAAGAGAGGAAGTCAATGAGTCCTTGAACATAGGAGTAAACAGATGCAGCACATAGTCCTGAAATGATCACGATTGCAACTTTTAAATGATCTCTATTTTGAAAAGAGGTTTTAAAGTCATAGTTGAAAATATTCGAAATAAAAAGTGAAAGCAGTTGTAACAAGCAAAATAATGGGAAAGGTAAGATAATTAATACAGCAAATTCGACACTACTTAGTAAGCGTTTCTCAATCTTTTTACTTTCAAAGTAATGAATCACAATACGAATCAAGACTATAATAAAGGTCCAAAGTCCGAAGTGGAGCCAAGTTGTAAGCTGAAAAAATTGCAAATGAGATGCGGAAATGACGGAGATGATTATTGCTATGCTTAAACAAGTTGTTATATAAAAAGATAATATGTTGTTATACATTTTCAACACATTGGGCCTCCTAATTGTAAGTAAATAATCGATTTAGCCCGAAAAACTATTCTTATCATCATATTCTCGATCTACAGTAATGTTCCCTCAAATTATTTTCCTTTTTTAAAGTATAAATCGTGATGTAATTCACAATTAGGGTTAAATTTAGCACGACAGACTGGGCAATGATAAGTATTATTTAAATAACATGCGATTGTTAGCTCGTTCTTACATGCTCCACAATATATGGCCGGTTTGCTGAAATCTTCTTTTGGCCATGGGGTAGCTTCATGCCTTTCACTTTCTTGATGACAAGAATAACAAGGGTAATATTTATTACAACATTTAAATTTAATTGCAATGATATCTTGAGTGGAATGATAATGAACACACCTTGTATTCGTATCTATCGTTTTTCCGTAAATCTTTATAGTTCTGTTAATACTATTCTTTTCCATTTGAGAAGCCTCCTATGTTATTATCAAATTAAAGAAAACTAGATTAGTAGGGTGTAAAACCAATGAAGAAAAGAAATATTATCTTAAGTATTTGTTTTATTTTTATATGTATTATAAACGTTTATCTATTACTAGATGATAAATCTCGACAAGTGATGTTAACACAAGTTTCTTCTAAAAAAACAGTAGTCGTTTCTAAAGGTATTATTCTAAACAAAGATATATCAATAGTAGCTATTGGTGATTCCTTAACAGAAGGTATTGGTGATTCCTCAGGAAGAGGGGGTTATCTATATTTTTTAGAACAAGAACTGAAAAGTCAACCACAATTAAGGGAAATTACAATTGAAAACTTAGGTGTTAAAGGGAGAAGGACAGATCAACTTATAAAAAGTTTAAAGAAAGAAAAGATGTCTACATCTCTAAAAACAGCAGATGTCGTATTAATTACAATTGGCGGCAATGACCTCATGAAAATTACAAAAGAAAATTTTACTGATTTAACGAAAGAACTTTTTGAGAAAGAACAGGAATCATTTAGAAAAAATCTACATGAAATCTTTCGACTAATTAATAACTATAATGAAAATACCAAAATATATTTAATTGGTATGTACAATCCGTTTTCTCTTTGGCTAGAAGAATTAAACGAATTAGAGGAGATTATCATTGATTGGAATTCAATTGGACTAGAGGTTGCTTTATCTTATAGTAACGGATACTACATTCCTATTAACGACATTTTTGTTGGGGATACAAACCTGTTACTTGCAGAGGATAACTTTCATCCCAATGCAAGGGGATATAAACTAATGGCAAATCGAATAGTTGATTACTTAGGTTTTTATACTTTTAATACACAATCAGATTCAGAGATGGGAATTGAGATAGATCCATCTAGAAATAACGCAGAAATACTAACTACTCAAAGACATTATAGACCATAATGAATGGGGATAAAAATGAAAAACTGGAATAAATGGAAACTAAGTTTTTTTACGATATTAATCATGAATATTGCACTTTTAGTTACAATAGTTTCTTTCATAGTTGCAACACCAAATACAATTGAAAATAGTCCAAACAATATACAAACTGAAGAAGTTCATTTTAATGTCACTACCACAAAACAACAATTAAATTCATTAATACGTCAATACTTAACAAAGAATAGAAAGGAAGAAAAAATATCATATGCCGTTGTTTTAGCTGATGACATAACAATGGTAGGTACGATAACGGCCTTTGGTAAAAAAGTAAGCTTGTTAATGAGTTTTGAGCCAAAAGTAAAGCAGAATGGTGACTTAGTTTTGGAAGTAAAGGCAATAAGATTAGGTAAATTAAGGTTACCTGATCGTACGGTACTTAAATATATTAAGGACCATTATAATATTCCTAACTGGGTTATTGTTCAACCTGATAAAAAAGCAGTTTATGTATCATTGAATTCGTTACAATTAAAAAATAATATTCAATTGAAGGCAAGTACTTTTAATTTAGAAGAGGATGATATATCTTTCGATGTAGGAATAACGCCTTAAAAGGGAGGGGTTAATAGTGGTAGTTATTTTAAGAAGTTTAGTGTCTAAAGTAGTGAAGATGAGTAATGTATTATTATTTTTTATAACATTTTCGATGATCTTATTGAGCACGATAATCATTTTTTCAATAGAACGAGAAACGTTTCCAACACTCTTTGATGCTCTTTGGTGGGTAATGACTACTGTAACTACGGTAGGATATGGAGACTTTTATCCTGTTACCATTGCAGGTAGAATATTCGCGATGTTTTTGTATATTTTCGGAATAGGAATTTTAGGAGTAGTGATCGGGAAAATCGTCGATAGTTTTGCAACCATTAAGCGTTTAAAGGAGGAAGGAAAGTTGAAATATACTGGAGCGGGGCATATCGTCATCTTTGGTTGGTCAAAAAAAGCAGAAATTGCTATTCATGAAATTATTAATAGTGATGAAAAAATTGAAATTGTAATCATTGATCAATTAGCAAGAGAACCATTTCCACATGATCGAGTGATTTATATACAGGGTGACCCATCTGTTGAAAATACTATGATGATGGCAAATTTGCAAAATGCTAAAGCTGCAATCGTTTTTGCCGACGACACTATTGATAATAGCGTATTAGTAGATGGAAAATCATTATTGTTTGTTTCAGCAGTAGAGCATTATGCGCCTGACGTTTATACGGTTGTTGAAATACTTAGAGAAGACCATATTAAAAATTTCAAGCATGTAAATGTAGATGAATTTGTTTTATCTCATGAAATGATTTCACGCTTGTTAGTACAATCAACGATTCAAAATGGAATTACAGATGTCATATCACAATTATTAAGTCGCTCTATTGGGGACGATATTTATGAAATCGAAAAAAAGGAAAACTGGATAACGTATAAAGATGCTGTAGTTGCTTTAATGAATGATGGTGCCACATTAATTGGAGCTGGGAATAAATTGAATGTTAATGAAGTATTAAATGAAAAAATTCCAAATGATGTTTGCTTAAGAATAATTTGTAGCAAAGAAACGTTAGAAAAAATTATCTCTCGATAAGAATAGCATCTCGTTAAAAGGTGATATTAAATAGTGAAAGGGGGATTTTCCATGGCAAAGTCGAAACATGCCTTTGATAGATATCGTCCCAATCACTTAGGTACACAGCCACGTGCTGCTGAGGGAAATAAAGGTAAGCAAATGGCTACGAAAGGGAACGAGCACCCGGACTATGCTCCTCCAAAAGGTTAACTTTTGAACTCTCCATATCGGAGAGTTTTTTGCATAAGATTCAGCATACTTCTTTAGGGGTGATTTATTTGAACAAAATTGGACTAGTACTAGAAGGTGGAGGTATGAGAGGTACATATACTGCTGGTGTATTAGAATTTCTAATGGATAAGAACCTTTACTTTCCATATGTTATTGGAGTCTCTGCCGGTGCATGTAATGGTTCTTCTTATATATCAAGACAAAAAGAACGAAATAAAATTGTCAACCTTGAGTATGTTAATCAACCACAGTATTTATCCGCTCGGAACTTTATTAAAAAACAGCAATTATTTGATATGGATTTTATATTTGAAGAGTTACCAAATATTCATGTCCCTTTTGACTATGAAACATTTAAATATGCAAAAGAACAATTTATTGTAGGTACTACAGATATATCTACAGGCAAGCCAATTTACTTTTCAAAAGAACAATATCATGATCATATTCCTCTTCTACTTCGAGCATCAAGTTCTATTCCTATCGTTGCACCTGTCGTTGAATTTGAGGATATGAAATTATTAGATGGAGGTATCGTCGATCCTATTCCGATTAAGAAATCAGAACTAGATGGTAATTCTTTTAATGTTGTAATATTAACGAGAAATGATGATTATGTAAAAAAACAAACTAAAATGAAATGGATAGCAAAGCGCTTCTACAAAGAATATCCTGCATTAATAAAGGTTTTAGAAGAAAGACATGAAATTTATAACAATACGATATCGTATATTAAAGATCAAGAAGAAAAGGGCAATATATTTGTTTTTCGACCGAGTAGTCGATTAAAAGTGAGTAGCATTGAACGTAATACGGCCAAGCTGACAGAGTTATATTATTTGGGATATAAAGATGCACAAACTAAATATGAGCACTTATTATCTTGGATAAAACAACGTACGATTGATACTGAAGAGCAGAAAGATTCTAATCATGAAAAAGTTGCACCTATTAAAGTTGTATAAGAAAAAGCTGGGACAAAACAAGGAGCCAGACACCTCATTCTACAATCTATAGCAATGAGGAGCAAGGCACTTGTGTTCCAGCTTCTTTAACATGCATTAAAATTTACAAGCTGCACCAATTATGATTAAAAGGATAAACAATACTACAAATAATGCGAATGAATTTCCTCTACCATATGTCGGTGTGCCGTAGCAGCAACTTGAAGGCATATGCTGCATCATTGGCGCAGAATACATCATTGGTGCTTGTTGTTCTACACCCATCTCAGGCATTTCATACCCTTTTCCAGGCATTTCGTAAGGTCCATACTTCATTTTCTCCATGAAATAACCTCCTCTCCTATATGCTTACAATATCTTTATGTATTAATTTAATAATTGTATAGGCGTATGTGTATGTAGAGAAGAGTTCTTTCAGACAATTAACTACTTTTGGATTTAAGAGGAATAAATTCTGTTGTAACTTTAGATCTTATTATTCGTCATAATAGTAAGGAGGGTGAATAATAAGATGAAAAAATATTTATCTTTATTGTTGGCATTCATATTATGTGTAACTTTAGTAGCATGTGGCTCTAGTGATAAGGCTACTGATGATAAAAATAGTGGAATAGCAGACAATGAGAATGAAGAAGATAAACTAGAAACAAACGAAGGAAACAACGGAATAATTGCAGGTAGTATAGTACCTTCTGCAACAATCACAGAAGTAAAGAATGATGATGTGACTATAGTTTATAGCCTTAAAAATCAAACTGAAAAAGTTAAGCAATTTACATTTAGAACTAGTCAAAAGTTTGATTATGATCTTTATAGTAAAGATGGCAAGTTAATAAAAAGATACTCAGAAGATAAGGATTTTTTACAAGCGATAACATACCTTACATTGAAACAAGGAGAATCGTATGATATCCCAATTCATGTAAAAAATTTGAAAGCGGGCCATTATAAACTTATTATTTGGTTAACAGCAGAAAGTGAAGAGGATTATAAAGTACATGTGCCTTTTGAAATCCCTCATAACTAAAAAAGAATTTGAAATAGTGACAATCGCTATTTCTTTTTTTCTAAATTGATTGAAAAAACTTTATTTTCAAGTAAAATAGAAAATGCAGTGTAAATTTAAGGAAAAGGTGATGTGAACATCATGAAGATTCTAAAAAACATATATGTCATTCCTGCCATTATAACATTCGTTTTAATTTTGCTATTGTTTGTTGAACAAGTGAACGAAAAAACTTCTTTTCCTTCAGAGGGATGGAGTAGGTCCATATCCTTTAATGAAGTCTCAGACGGAAGAACTTACTTTATTTCAACAAATGAAAATGGATCATTTGAGGCATATACACCTGCTGACAATGAATTATTACATTTGACAATTAATGAAGACCTAGAAGTTACTAATAAAGAAATCATTCCAGTTGAATTACATAAAAGAAAAGACTTTTGGGCCAAGGATAATGATGTCATTTATTTGGACGAACAGAAGAATTTAGTACTATTTTCTAATGGTAAGAACGCGGTAATCTCTGAAAATGTTAACGGGGCCTCGTTTGATGAAAATACAATATTATTTTGGGATAACAAATCAATATATTTTGTCGATAGTGAAAGTTATAAGGTCACAAAGGTTGCAGAAACTGAAAAGCCTATCAAAGATTTATTAATTGACAAAGATTCTAAGTCATTTGTTGTCGTATTTAACATTGATCCAAGTGTTTTTGATATTGCTTACTATTTCCATGATACAAATGTCTATATTCCAGTATATTCTGGAGAGTTAGTTACGCATTTAGGGGCTACTTTAACAGATCTTGCTTTTGTTGATGAAAACGAAAAACTTCATTTCGTCTACACAGCGATTACAAGAAGACAAGGTGTTAGGAAATCAAAAACAAACTACTTAACGGTGGACGTAAGATCAAAAGAAGTAAAAACGGAACCTTTAGTAATATTGGATAGTGAAAATAATCGCCCGTTAAGTGATCCGGGAGATTTTGAACTATTCTCAAGAAATTCACAAGTAAAGTTATTATTTTCTGCAAATGGATTTTTAGATAAACGGACAATGGAAGGTAGTATTTACGAAGCTGTAAACAATGATGGAAAGTGGATAGCAGAACGGAGAAGCACAACATATAAACATTCATTACGCCCAGAAGTTGTTAATGATGAAACTATAGTTTGGTTAGATTTTTATCCTCAACTTACTTTTAGTGAGGAAGAATATCGATTTTATGCTAGTTCTAGCCGTACGGAAGTAATTAAGCATACAGAGAGTGTTACAGGAGCTGATTTAAAGATAGCTACTTCAGCAATGTTAACAGCATTACCAAAGTCAGTATTTATCTTATTCTTCGCTTTTTTATGGATTGTTCCTCCTGTACTAATCTTAATGACATTGGCATTTGTAAATCCAAAGCATATTGAAAAGACGTCTTGGAAAGTTAGAATAACTTCCGTTGTTTTATTAGTAATAAGTCAATATTTTGTAATGTCAAAAATTAATGCATCAGTATTTAACATTGCAGCACCAGACTATTTAACGTTTGCGTACAGTATGTTAGTCTACGCAAGCGTATTAGGAATTGTATCTTTTATGGTGATGATGTTTGTCAGAACCGAAGATTGGTCACCTTCTGTTGAATTTATTTACATTGCGTGTATTAATGCTTGGTTTATTTCACTCTTATACGGATCTTATTTACTATAAAATTTATGAACGAACGAATGTGGTATTTATGCCATATTCGTTTTTTTTTATGGAGCAGAGAAAACCACCCGTTATCACGGGTGGTTTTTATTTATAAAATCAATCAAATATAAATTTTATTCGAATATAATACTTTATGCTTTATTCCGAGTAAATAGATAGGTATAATGTATTTAAAGAAAGTGAAAGGGTGGAAATAATGAATGGCATTCCGAGTATATTAGTAAAAATTAATCAAATGTTTATTATTACAACAGTAACATTAGGTATTCTTATAAATCATCATTTACTACTTTTACCAATCATCATTGGGATAATAACGATTTCGACTAAAAAAAATCCGATAATATCCTTTTCGTTTCGATACCTAAGAAAAGATTTAGCTACTTATACATTAGAAGATAAGGACCAACAAATCTTTAATCAATGGATTGCAACGGTATTAATATCAATTCAGTTTATTTGTTTTGTATTATCTTATGAAACGTTAGGAATTTTATTTGGTTGCATTGTATTAATCGCGAGTAGTTTTGCATTGGCTGGGTTTTGTATTGGTTGTGTTGTCCGGTATAAATATATACAAATGAAGCATAACAATAAAAATAAACCATTCTTTAAATGAGGAGAGCTCTTTGCTCTTTTTTTTTTGCAATGATATTTGTTCCATTTCAATAGAATGTTCATCACACAAGTTTTCTGAGAATAAACTTAAATCCTAACTCGTAGAATGGTAGTAGGAATGTTTTCGAAGGAGTGTGGTAACATGTCATTATTTGAAGATTTAAGAAATAAGTTTATTGAGATAGCTGATGGGAATTACATTGTTAGAGTAGAAGGTTTTTTGCGGGAGAAAACGAGAACGCAAACAAAACCAATTCGCTGGGACTTAACAATTATTGATGATGTAAAAGGTACGTTACCTACTAAATTCAGCCATATTGAAACAGATGGAGGTTTTAACATATTAAGACGTGAACTTAAACAGCTAGGATATCGCCCATCTTCACCTGAAGAGTTAGAGCAAGCTTTGAATGACTTAAAAGGAAAGTTAGTCGAAATAGAGTTATTAACAGATGGTGAGTTTAGAAATATACGGTTTGTAAGGCGAATAAATTAACGATGTTTTAAAGACTAGCAATTTGGAAATAATAGAGATAAAGTCTATTATTTTCGGAGGATGATATGATGAAGTATTTAACGTTAATTGGAACATATCTTAAGAAAGTTGAAGTGAGTGATTTGCAAAAAATTCGAGATACAATTGTAAACAAATTAATAGTTTTCTTAAAAATAAAGGATCATATTACTAGGAAGCATTTATATGTCAGTGGAATCGTATTTTTTCAGTTACTATCATTGTTTTGTTTGTTTTTCAATATATACTACGTAGTAACCTTTGTTATATTGTATACGACGTGCAGTATTGCACTTTTTGTTCATTTGTACAAAGAAGCAATACATAAGAATGAAAATAACAATTTGAATAGTGAAATGTAAAGGCTCTCTTATAAAGGGAGCTTTTATTATTTTTATAAGTAAGTATGTATTATTAAAGGAATATAGATTTATTTGTAGAACTTTTTAGCTACAGATAATCAAAACGAAGGAGTGGTGTAATGATTTCTTACAAAAAGCTTATTGACTGTTCATTACATGATGTAATTAATGCATGGAATCGGGGATTTGAAGGGTACGCAGTCAATGTTCAAATGAATATTAAACAATTTTTACATAGAATGACTGCCGAAGAATTATGTCCAGAAAGATCTTTAATCGCCTACGATAAGCAAAATCCGGTTGGAATATTGTTAAATGGGTTTCGAAATATGGAAGATAAAGTAGTTGCTTGGAATGGTGGGACTGCAATTGCTCCAGAGTACAGGGGTAAAAAAATTGGAAGTGAATTGGTTGAACAATCTTTAGCACTATACAAAGATGAGGGCGTTCACCTTGCAACTTTAGAAGCAATTAAAGGAAATACAAATGCGATTAAAACGTATGAAAAATTCGGCTATAAAACAGTAGATATGTTGCAGTTTTACCAACATAAAGGCCAGCAATTACTTGATAAACCACAGAATGAATTTAATTTCTCTTTAAGTGAAAACCCATCAGCTTATGCTAAAAGTATCAATTACTATAACACCGATACTGCATGGCAGACTCAAGTTGATAGTATTAAAGATGGTAGAGTTATAGAACTATTGAGGAATGGTACTTCATCTGGTTATATTTTATTTAAAGAAAGTTATACTCCAACAGGAGAATTACAGTCAATTGTATTATACCAAAGTGAATTGAATCCAGTTTTACGAGAAAACGGTAATGACGTTTTTGTTCATTTACTAATGGAATTATTTAATAAGTTGGATCATAATGGCTCAATGGTTGGTTTTAATTTATCAAGTGAGAACGGAATTATTGAGTTGTTTGAGAAGTGTAAATTTAATTTAGTTTTAGAACAAGTTCGTATGAAAAAAAGTATGTAACGAAAAAATCCCACTTTTATCTCAAGTGGGATTTTTTCATTTTTAATATGGAGGCTTTTTTTTAAAAAAATCAGCTTAATTAATTATATCCAACTTATTGCAATGGTTCCTTCTCCTGTATGGACACCTACAGTTGAGCTTAAAGGTGAGATTTGAATAGATAATTCTGGATGAAGCGATTGTAATTCTTCTTTAATTTCATTTGCACGTTCGATAGCATTACAATGCAAAATAAAAATCTTACTAAGATTTTTTTCTTGTTTCGTAGCTGATAGGCGATCATATATTTTCTTTAATGCTTTTTTATCAGTACGAACTTTTTCTACTACTTCAATCTTGCCATCTTCTAATTGAATGATTGGTTTCACACTTAATAGGTTTCCAAGTAAATATTGAGTTGTATTCATGCGGCCACTTTTATGAAGTTGATCTAAGCTTCCAATTAATACATATGTTTCATAGGCATTCACTAAATTATTTATTGACTCTAACACTTCATCTAGTGATTTTCCTTGTTCATGAGCATTTATACCAGTGAAAAGCATGTCTGTTAAAGGGTAAGAAAGTACCTTTGAATCAATAACAGTAATAGGGAATTCAACCATTTTAGAAGCTTGTTCACTTGTTGAATATGTTCCACTTAACTTACCTGAAACGTGAACAGCTATTGCCAAATCATATTCATTACAAATTTTTTCATAAAATGATAAAAAGTCACCGATCGGAGGTTGAGAGGTTTTCGGAACTGTTTTCGCTTTGCTAAGCATTTCATATAGTTCTTCTGTCGTTAACTCTTCATCTTTATATATTTCATCGTTAAAATGAAGGGTCGTGTTAAGTACATAGATGTCAGGGTGATTTTTAAGTTCTGGTGATAAGTATGCAGTACTATCAGTAATCCAAGCAATTTTTTTCAATTACATCACATCCAATCAATGCATAATTTTAAAACTATTATACTACAATATTCTAATAATTTCGACAAGTATTTTAACTTGTGAATTTATCTGCTACTGAGCTTGCCCCAAATGAATCAGGTTTTATCTTTGCAGTATAACCTACAGCTGTTACCCATCCGACTACTTCATGGATGAGTTGTCTCGTATCACCATTTCGACCAATGTCTACATGTACTTCTACTGGGTACTTCGCAAATAAATTTGCCAATCCTTTTTCCTTTAGGGAATTTAAATGTTTTAAACTTAGTTCGGTTTCTGTGTAAATTCTAGTACGTAAATCATGAATCGGTTTTTGTTTCTTCTTCTTATAGAAGAATCGAGCACCTTTCCCTAATCGTTGAATAATTACAGCAGTAACAAAGATTGTCTTATCTTTATATGTTTGAGAATCTGTTCCTATGATTATTTTATAGTTACTTGGTGAGGAATCTTGAATGTACAAAGAGAGTTCTGTAAGTAGTTCTTGTATTGAAATTTTCCCTTTCGATGGACTAAAAAAGTGCAAAATACCACGCCTCTCTAACTGCTAAGTTATTAATAGTATATTTTGGGAAAAGGATTTATGACACTTTTGAGGAAATTATACTGTAGAATATATAATTATAAATTTATAGGTGGTATATTATGGAAGAATGCGTTTGGTATGCAAGTTACGGCTCCAATTTATTAAAGGAAAGATTTCTTTGCTATATAACAGGTGGACGCCCAGAAGGTTCTTTAGATACAGAACCTGGGTGTAGAGATAACTCACTTCCAAAAGACGATCGTCAAATTTTAATTTCACATCCATTATATTTTGCTAAAGAAGCAGCTAGATGGGGAGATGGTGGGGTTGCATTTATCGGTGGACAGTCAAATAATGACCAGACTTTAGGGAGAATGTACTTAATTACAAAAGACCAATTCATTGATGTTGTTAGTCAAGAGAATCGCAATATTGAAGTATCATTAGACCTAGAAAATGTTAAGTCTAAACGAAATCATCTTTTTGAAGAATCATGGTATGGAAATGTAGTTTACTTAGGTGATGAAGAGGGGTATCCAATCTTTACTTTTACTGCAAATTGGGATGAAGAGGTGATTGATTATAAATCACCTTCAAAAGAATATTTAGGAACAATAATCCGTGGATTATTACAGACTTACAAAATGGATGAAGAGACATTAGTAAACTATTTAATTAATAAAAAAGGAATAGATATTAATTATAACCAAGAAAATTTAAGGGAACTTATTCAACAATGTGAGTTATCAGGGCGGATTAATAATGAATAAAGTTGCTGTAGTGACAGGTTCATCAAGTGGATTCGGTTTATTCATTTCAATTGAACTTGCAAAAATAGGTTACGATGTATTAGCTACTATGAGAGATTTAAATAAATCAGAAGAGCTAATAAAGCTTGCAACAAAAGAAGGAGTAATAAACAATATTCATTTGTTCAAATTAGATGTAAGTGAACAATTATCAATAGAAAACTTTAAAATGAATCTAAATCAATTTTCCAGGGTTGATGTATTGGTTAATAACGCTGGCTACGCACAAAGTGGTTTTATAGAAGAATTACCATTGCAAGAATTAAAAGAGCAATTTGATACAAATGTGTTTGGTGTGGCTTCAGTTACAAAAGTGGTTCTACCTTTAATGAGGAAACAAAACTCGGGAACGATTGTTAATATGAGTAGTATTAGTGGATTGATAGGATTTCCGGGGCTAGCAGCTTACGTCTCATCCAAGCATGCTTTAGAAGGTTTAAGTGAAAGTATGAGATTAGAACTAAAACCGTTCGGTATTCATGTAGTCTTAATTGAGCCAGGTTCTTATAGTACAAACATTTGGTCAAAAGGAATGGATATCGAAATAAATGAAGAATCACCCTATTATAAGATGGGCCAACGTTTGATGGTACAAGTAAAATCGGGTCAGACAAGGTTAGGCAATCCTAAAGATGTAGTAGATCTAGTGGTCAAAGTAATAAAGAAAAGAAAACCGAAGTTACGCTACTCAATTGGAAAAGGAGTTAGAAGTACAATAATTATTAAAAGAATCTTACCTTGGTCTATTTGGGAGTATATAGTTAATAAAACGTTACAAAAAAAATAAGTGATCCAAGTTGAGGCTAAGGTTGAAGAATGAAGATAGGAATACAAAAAAGTTGATCAAAAAGAGATGTACACTCTAAATTGATCAACTTTTTTAATTTTTAATGACTTCGATTGGCAACCAATTTATCCAAAGAAATATAAACGATACCCGCAACTATACAGCCAATTCCTAGAATGGAAAATAAGACTATTCCTAAATTAATATCTAGTAGCCATCCAGCTAGAAGGGGCCCTAAAGCACCTCCTAAAATCCATTGTAAGCCAGAAGCCCCCATGTAAGTACCGCGTAAATTTTCGGGAGCTAAATTAGCTACGAAAGTCATCTGCACAGGAGACATTAACATTTCGCCAAATGTATAAATCCCATAAACAAGTAACAGCCAAAGAATTACTTGTACAAAAGACATGTCTAATGATGAGAATAAACGTGGTAAGTATCCGATTGCTAATATACCAAGTCCAAATAAGCCGGCACCATAAAACATTACTTTTCCAATTGGCTTATCACTGACCCAAGAAGAGATCGGAAATTGGAATAAGACAACCAAAAGTCCGTTAAATGCCATTAAATATGGAAATGGATTTTGCACATCAGAAAATTTAGGGAATTCAATCGCAAAGTGTAATGGAAGCATTCCTTCCATTTGAGAGAAACTCATAGATATAATGACACCTGTTAAAATAAACAATAATAATATTTTATCCATTAGGAGAACTTGGATAGCACTTGGAAGCTTTTCGGTTGTATCATCTTCTTTGTCTTTTTCTTTATCAACCTTAGGGAGCGTTTCAGAAATAAAGATTAAAACAATTAATGAGTAAAGAAAGACGGAAGCACCAGCAATGATGAAGACAACTGCTTTCGATAAAAAGATGATTGAAGCTCCTAGTAAAGGACCGATAGCTGCACCGATGTTATGTCCCATTCGTAGTAATCCAAACGCTTCTGTCCGTTTTTCTGGTGGTGTTACATCAGCTACCATTGCCGAAGCAGCCGGGTGGAATAATGAATTGAACAATCCGAAGAATGCAGATAATATTAGAAAAGCTAAAAAGCTGTCATAAAAGACAAATCCAATCATTACAATTCCGTTACCGACCATAGATAAAATCATTATCGGTTTTCTTCCATAAATATCAGCGAAACGACCACCAATAAACGATCCGAAAACAGCTGCAACAGGAGACACTGCCATTATAATACCGACTAAAAATAATGAATCAACTTTATCACTTAAATATAAAGCGAAGAAAGGCATTAACATCATGAAGGCAATACTGTTTATGGATTCACCAATAAATCGAATCCAAATGTTCCGGTCCATTTCTCGATATGCTCGTAAAGTACTTTTAATCATTGTTGTCACATCCAATTTGTGTAATATTCATTCCTAACATACCATGAAAGTTTTTAAAAAATAGAATTTTGAATATTTAAAAATTAAAATATCTGTGTTACTATAATTTTATAGTAACCATACAAACATGAAATTAGGGGGAAATTGAAATGAAATTGAAATTTGGATTTGTTTTAATGTTGTTAGTGTTAATTATCTCGGGTTGTGCAGAAAAGAAAACATATGAAGAGCCAGGTGCTGGAGATGGAGCGGCTAACCCTAATGGAATTACAATTGAAGGGACAATCTTAAAAGTTGTTGAAACTAGCTCAGGAGATAAAAAAATATTAGTGGCTGAAGGCGATGTTAAAGATGAGGGAGATTACAACAAATCTCCAATTACTTTAGTACAAGAAAGCAAATATTCAAACCTTTATTGGGTTAAAGTTGAATCAATTGAAGGATATGAAGCTGGTCAAAAAGTAACGGTTAATACGAAAGATAAGCCTTCTGGAAATGCATTACCTTATCAAACTGAAGCACATAGTGTTGAACAACGCTAATACAAAAGTACTAAAAAAACTATCATACTTCTACTACTAAATTAGTAAAATTAACATAGCTGATATTTCAGCTATGTTTTTTTATTTAAAAAGAAGGAAAATTTAGATAATTAGTCTAATATACTGTTAATAGATTTTCTTTTGGAAGGGAATGACAAAATGACACATCTTCTTAATGTAAGGGAGCTAAGAACCTCTTTTTTTACTGATAAAGGTGAAATACCTGCAGTAGATAATGTTAGCTTTCAAATTAACGAAAGAGAAATTGTAGGAATAGTAGGGGAATCTGGCTGCGGAAAAAGTGTCACCTCTCTATCAATTATGGGATTGATTCCACAACCGCCTGGAAAGATTGTTGGTGGAGAAATTATATATAATGGAAAAGATTTAATACATAGCTCCGAAAACGAAATGCAGAAAATACGCGGGAACGAAATATCTATGATCTTTCAAGAACCGATGACCTCTTTGAATCCACTCTTCACGATAGGTGAGCAATTGATTGAAGCAATACTCATACATCAAGACATTTCCAAAAAAGAAGCTGCAACAAAAGCAATAAACATAATGAAAGAAGTAGGACTACCTCGAGCAGAACAACTAATGACGGAATATCCACATCAACTTTCTGGTGGAATGCGTCAGCGGATTGTTATTGCTATGGCTTTAACTTGTAATCCGAAATTAATCATTGCAGACGAGCCTACAACAGCTCTCGATGTAACAATACAAGCACAAATCTTAAATTTAATGAAAAAAATAAATGAAGAACGGAACACAGCAATCATGTTAATTACGCATGATTTAGGAGTAGTGGCAGAAGTTTGTGACCGAGTCATTGTTATGTATGCTGGCAAAGTTGTTGAGGAAGGAACAGTAAAAGAAATTTTTGCAAACCCACAACACCCATACACAAAAGGGCTATTACATTCCATTCCTCAACTAGATGTAAAAAAAGAAAAACTTTTTTCCATTAAGGGGCAAGTTCCAAAGCCTGGGTCAATTAAAGAAGGTTGTGCGTTTTATAAACGTTGTGAACAAGCGGTTAGTAAGTGTCATATCCTTAGCCCGCATTTAGTATCAACTTCCGCAAGTCACTCCGTTCGTTGTTGGTTGCTTGATGAAGAAGGGAGTAAAGCTTGTGAGTAAAAATGCATTACTAAAAGTAAATAATTTAAAAAAGTATTTTCCAGTCGAGGAAGGATTATTTTCCATTTCTTCAAATCCTGTAAAAGCAGTGGATGATATTTCATTTGAGATATATGAAGGTGAAACGTTTGGTTTAGTTGGGGAAAGTGGATGTGGCAAATCAACTACAGGTCGTACGTTAATGCGGTTAAGCGACCCTACTGATGGATCAATTGAATTTAAAGATCAAAATATCACATCATTACCTGAAAGGAAGTTAAGGAAGTTACGAAAACATATGCAAATGATCTTTCAAGACCCATTTGCATCATTGAACCCGAGGCACACCGTAGAAAAGATTTTAGAAGAACCTTTAATTGTGCATAAAATTGGTACGAAAAAAGAGAGAAAGAAAATGGTTCGTGAAATGCTTGAAGTTGTAGGTTTAAATGGAGATTATGCCAAACGTTACCCACACCAATTTAGTGGTGGTCAAAGGCAAAGAATTGGAATAGCAAGAGCTTTAATATTAAATCCAAACTTAATTGTAGCAGACGAACCCGTGTCTGCGTTGGACGTATCCATTCAGTCACAAATTTTAAATTTAATGAAAGATTTACAAAAAAAGTTTAACTTAACTTATTTGTTTATTGCTCATGATTTAAGTGTAGTTAGACATATTTGTGATCGAGTTGGCGTGATGTACTTAGGCGGATTAGTAGAAATGTCTGAAAGTGATAAAGTCTATGAAAATCCTAAACATCCATATACGAAAGCTTTATTGTCTGCCGTTCCTATTCCTAATCCTGAAGTGAAGAGGGAACGAATCCTTTTAACAGGTGATGTCCCTTCTCCAGCAAACCCTCCTAACGGGTGTGTATTCCATACTAGATGTTATGAGTGTATGGATATTTGTAAAGTTGAGAAACCGAAGTACCAAGAAGTTGAACCAGGTCATTACGTTGCTTGTCATCTTTTTAATGAAAAGGAACCAACTGACAAGTAACGAGTGATATAGATAAAAAACATAAGGGGGAATTAGTAATGTTAAGAAAAGGTTTAATTGCAACATTTAGTCTTTTGTTAGTATTGTCTATGGCATTAGCTGGTTGTAGTTCTAGCTCTTCGTCAGACGACATCCTTGTTTACGGACGAGGTGCAGATTCTAAGTCATTAGATGCTGCTGTAGTAACTGATGGGGAATCGATTAAAGTTACGAAGAACATTTATGACACTTTAGTTGATTATGGTGATGATAACACAGACATCCAAGCTGCATTAGCTACTAAATGGGATGTTTCTGACGACGCGTTAACGTATACATTTACTTTACGTGAAGGAGTTAAGTTCCATGATGGTACTGACTTTAATGCAGATGCTGTTGTATCTAACTTTAAACGTTGGATGAGCGGAGACGGCGAATATTACTACTACAAGTCAATGTTTGGTGGTTTTGAAGGGGATGCTGGTCACGTAATTAAAGAAGTGAAGGCACTTGATACATATCAAGTACAATTTACATTAACACGTCCGCAAGCTCCATTCTTAAAGAACTTAGCAATGCCTGTATTCGGAATTGCAAGTCCAACAGCAATTGAGAAACACGGTGATAAATATGGTGAAAACCCAGTAGGAACTGGTCCATTCAAATTTGTTGAATGGAAGCGTGGTGATACAATTACGTTAGAAAAGAACGAAGATTATTGGATGGAAGGATATCCTAAGTTAAGTAAAGTTATTTTCCAATCAATTCCAGATAATCAGTCGCGATTAAATGCATTATTAACAGGTGCAATTGACCTAATGGATGGCGTAAGTCCTAGTGATGTTGCGAAAATTGAAGGAGAAGCAGATTATCAAGTTTTTACTCGACCTTCAATGAACGTTGGTTATTTAGGACTTAACGTTGAAAAAGGACCTCTGAAAAACAAATTAGTACGTCAAGCGTTAAACCACGCTGTTGATAAACAAGCGATCATTGATGCGTTCTATGAAGGCCAAGCTGAGCCAGCAAAGAACCCACTACCGCCAATTATTGCAGGGTATAACGACGACATCGATCCATATCCATATGATTTAGAAAAGGCTAAGAAATTGTTAAAACAAGCTGGTTATGGCGATGGATTCACAATGGAATTATGGGCAATGCCAGTACCACGTCCTTACATGCCTGATGGGAAAAAAGTTGCTGAAGCAATCCAAGCATCTTTCGCAAAAATCGGAGTTAATGCTCGTATCAAGTCTTACGATTGGGCGACTTACTTAGATTTAGCACGTAAAGGTGAAGCAGATTCATTCTTATTAGGATGGACTGGAGATAATGGAGATGCAGATAACTTCCTTTATGTATTATTAGATAAAGATACAATCGACAGCAATAACTATGCTCGTTATTCAAGTGATAAAGTGCATGATTTATTAATTAAAGCTCAATCAACTCCAGATGAAGCAGAAAGAACTAAGCTTTATAAAGAAGCACAAGAAATAATTCATGAAGACGCACCTTGGATTCCGTTAGTTCACTCTAAACCAGCTCTAGGGGCACATAGTAAAGTACAAGGATTTACTCCACACCCTACAGGTTCTGATAAATTAACAAAAGTTTACTTTAAATAACATAAAGTCATTTTAGGACAGGAGAGGGAGAAATCTCCCTCTCTTTTCTTCACGGAGGGATACAGATGCTTTCCTATACAATTAGAAGAATTATGATGGTGTTACCAGTACTGTTAGGTATGACAGTTATTGTTTTCTTAATCGTTCATGCAATTCCAGGTAATCCGGCACAAGTAATGTTAGGCCAGCAAGCATCAAAAGAAGCTATTGAGCAATTAACAAAACAATTAGGTCTTGATCTTCCACTTCATATTCAATATTTGGATTATATTAAAAACCTAGTTACTGGTGACCTAGGAGTTTCTTTACATACAAAAAAAGAAATTGCCGAAGAAATTTGGCCTTATCTAGCTGCAACGATGGAACTATCGTTTGTGGCAATGATAATCGCAATAGTAATTGGAATGAACGCTGGTATAATCAGTGCTTGGTTTCAAAATACATGGTTTGATTACACTGCTATGATCTTTGCGTTGATTGGTGTTTCCATTCCAATTTTTTGGCTTGGATTAATGGAGCAATGGTTTTTTGCATTACAGCTAGACATTCTCCCTTCGTATGGAAGAGATAATGTCCGAAATCCTGTCGAAGCAATTACTCACTTTTATTTAATAGATACGTTAATTCAAGGCAGGATTGATCAGTTTGTGGATGTTGTTAGACATTTAATTCTCCCGAGCTTTGCACTAGCGACAATTCCAATGGCAATCATAGCAAGGATAACTAGGTCAAGTATGTTGGATGTATTAAGATCTGACTATATCCGTACAGCAAGAGCAAAAGGTGCAAAGATGAAAGTTGTTATTTATAAACACGCTTTAAAAAATGCACTTATTCCTGTCATTACGATAATCGGGTTACAAACAGGCTTATTATTAGGTGGGGCAATTTTAACAGAAACCATTTTTAGTTGGCCTGGAGTCGGTAGATATATTTATGAAGCAATCGGAACGCGCGACTTCCCAGTTATTCAATCGGGGATTTTAGTAGTTGCCACTATTTTTATAACAATAAATCTTTTAGTCGACTTACTTTACAGTTGGATTGACCCACGCATTAGATATCGTTAATTTTCAAGCTAGAGAGGAGGGCGTGTGTTGAGCATGTTACCAGAATTAAAAGAGAAACTTCCAGAAATAAAGCAAGAACCGCAAGTTGAAAGCCCATTTCAAGAATCATGGCGTGCAATGAGAAAGAATAAAATTGCTCTAGTCGGAATGACCATTATTATTTTCTTTGTAACGATTGCTTTATTAGCGGATGTTATTGCACCGCACGGAATTAATGATCAAGCATTTGAAAACAGATTAGAATCGCCATCTGCGAAGCATTGGTTTGGGACAGATGATTTTGGTAGAGATATTTTATCGAGAGTCATTTATGGTGCTAGAATTTCATTATGGGTTGGCTTTTTTTCCGTTTTAGGGTCAATTATTGTTGGAACGACTTTAGGAATTTTGGCAGGGTACTTTGGAAGATGGGTGGATACAATTATTTCAAGGTTATTTGATATCCTACTTGCTTTCCCTAGTATCTTGTTAGCAATTGCAATTGTAGCCGTTTTAGGACCGTCGTTACAAAATGCTTTAATTGCTATCGCGGTAATTAATATCCCAACCTTCGGACGGTTAGTTCGCTCAAAAGTACTTAGCTTAAAAGAAGAAGAATTCATTTTAGCAGCAAAATCACAAGGGATGGGACATTCAAGAATTATAGTTCACCACATTTTTCCCAACAGTATAGCTCCCATTATTGTTCAAGGAACATTAAGTATAGGTACTGCAATTATTGAAGCAGCTGCACTAGGGTTTTTAGGACTTGGCGCAGCACCGCCTGATCCTGAGTGGGGAATGATGTTAGCGGATGCGAAAACGTATATGCAACAAGCACCTTGGACTATGATATTTCCAGGGTTAGCGATCATGTTAACGGTATTAGGATTTAATTTAATGGGTGATGGATTACGTGATGCATTAGACCCAAGAATGAAAAGTTAAAATAATAAAGCTAAAATCAAAGCTACTTTCTATTTATTAGAAGTAGTTTTTTTTATTTCATAAAAGGTAATTTTGTGGAAAAGATAATATGGAGGTAGGTGAAAAAATTGGAATTTATTAAAGGGCATAAAATCGAAGGGGATTCAATAATTCTCTTTTTAGATGAAAACATGGCAGAATTCTCAAAGGAATTAGGAAGTTATCCTGATGACAATTTAACTTTTAATCAGAAAGTATCCTCTTACATTAAGGAATGTTTTCCAAATCTGAAAGTAAATACAGTTAAGGTGATGGTTGGAGGTATCTTAATTTCGACATTACCTTTTACAGGTGTGTTTAATAGTACTTCTGTAGAAGCAGCGGCAACGAGTGCAAGTACGTATACAGTTCAATCTGGGGATAGTTTGTATCGTATTGCAAACGAATTTAACACAAGTGTTGCTGAAATTAAAAATGCCAATAATTTATCTTCTGATTTAATAAGGATTGGTCAAACGTTACAAGTTCCATCAACAGTAAATGCAAGTAACTATGTAGTTCAAAGTGGTGATTCATTATCAGTGATTGCCCAGAGAAATGATACAACAGTGTCTGCAATCAAAAGTGTGAATGGATTAACTAGTGATACGATTTATGTAGGACAAACATTAGAAATACCTTCAGCTGCCACAATAGCTAATAGTAATTATGTAGTGCAATCAGGAGACTCTCTTTCAGTGATAGCTAGTAAGTATGGAACAACGGTTCAACAAATTAAATCAGCCAATGGGTTAAGTTCAGATGTGATTTATGTTGGTCAAACATTAAAAGTCCCTTCTGGAGCGGAAAGTGCTGAAGTGCAATCAACAACATACAATGTTGTTTCTGGCGATTCGTTATCAGAGATAGCTAACCGTTTTAATGTAAGTGTAAGTCAGATTAAAGCAACAAATGGACTATCATCAGATGTGATTTATGTCGGCCAGACTTTAAAGATACCGGGAAGTTCTTCAGCACCATCAGTTGTAGAACAGTCAGACCGGATAAATGTTATTAACAATTTACTTACTGACGCGAATAATTATATCGGTACTCCATATGTTTGGGGTGGTTCTACACCTTCTGGTTTCGATTGTTCTGGGTTTGTTTATTTTATGCAAAATAAGCACGGCATTGATATTCCTAGAACGACTTCAGGAAATTTATATAAAATGGGAACACCCGTTAGTTATGGAGACTTGCAACCAGGTGACTTAGTTTTCTTTGGAGTTAATGAACCTGGAGTAGTATCACATGTTGGCTTCTATCAAGGAGATGGCAACTTTATTTCAGCTACTTCTTCAAAAGGTATTGCCTCAGTATCTATGGACAATTCCTACTGGTCTCAATATTACATGGGGGCAAAAAGAGTGTACTAAGTCGACGATGTTTACACGCAGACTTAGTATTTTATTTACATATACTTAGGATTCCAATCGTTCAATATCGTTTTTAATCAGATAAACCCAAATGTCGTTATTTAAGTCCCGAGCTTTTAACTATCGCATATAGTGGCATTGTACAAGTAACTGTACTTTTAATAAATGAAAAGGAGGTAAAATTATGGAGGCAAAAGTAGGAAGTGAAGCACCTCTATTTGAGCTATCATCTACTTTAACAAAAGAAAAACTTAAACTTGAAGATTATAGAAATAAGAAAAATGTGTTAGTAGCATTTTATCCGTTAGACTTTACACCTGGATGAATAAAAGAAATAACCTCTTGGAAAGAGGATTATCAGAAGTTTGAGTCCTTAAATTGTGAAGTAATTGCGATCAGTGTTGACCACATTTATGCTCATAACGTTTTTGCGGCAAGCTTAGGAACATTGCCATATCCACTTTGTTCTGATTGGCATAAAAATACATGCCAGTCATATGGAGTATTTGATGAAAAAAACTTAGTAGCAAAACGCTCTGTTTTTATTATAGACATGAACGGAATTATTCGTTATAAAAATGAAGATTTCGATGCGAATGATAAAAATCATTATGATTTAGTGTTTTCTGAGTTAAGGAAATTAAATTAAAAAATGATGGCCTTAATATGGCCATCATTTATCTCCAAATAAATTTTCTAATTCACGTGCAGTTTCTTTGGAAAACCCTCTTAATACCTTATCTTTATACACAATAGTGGGTGTAGACATTGCTTCATAAGTAAAAACCATCTTATCTCGAGCTGCTGTATCAGTACTTACATCATACTCTACATAAGAAACGTTATGATGTGAAAGAAACTCTTTCACGATATTACAAGGTGGTCATGAAGGTTGAGTAAATAGAATTAATTGTTCAGTAGTCATTTTATTACCTCGCTTTTATTAAATGTGTATCCCTTATAATATAGCATATTGTCTATTTTTAAAATAAAGAAGTATTAGAAAAATGTGGTTATTATCATTGACGTAAAAGATAAAAAAGGTTTACAATAAATTTAGTTATTAGTTTATTTAGAAAATTTCGTAAAAAGTGAGTGCAGCTATGCTAAAAGTAGAAAAGCAAAGAATTGGAAAAAATGCTGTCATGTTAGCCTTGTTAGAAGAAGGTGAAGAATTTAACTTACCTGGGAATTGGCAAAGTTGCCGAGGAAAAGTAGGTTCGATGGATTCTCATAAAGTGGTAGCAGCTATCGAGACAGCAGCAAAGAAAAATGGCATTATTAAGACAGATGTTTATCGTGAATCACATGCGCTATATCATGCCATTATGGAAGCTTTGCATGGTGTTACACGTGGGCAAGTACAGTTAGGCGATGTGTTGCGAACAGTTGGATTACGTTTTGCTGTCGTTCGTGGTAATCCCTATGAAAATGAGCAAGAGGGTGACTGGGTTGCTGTAGCATTATATGGCACTATTGGAGCTCCGGTTAAAGGTCTTGAGCATGAAACGCTCGGATTAGGAATTAATCATATGTAAATGAGCCTATTAGTTATTAGTTAATAGAAGGCGATATGAACGCTTATTTGTTCATGTTGTCTTTTTTTTATTCTCAAAAAAGCAGGTGGGAAGATGGGATTAACGTTAAAAGGTAATAATTTAACTTTGAAAAATGTTGAAAAAGTATTGTATGAATTTTGCTTTGTTGAAGCGTGTGACGAAAGCATGAAGGCTGTTAAAAAAAGTAGAGCAGAAGTTGAGCGAATCGTTTCAGAAGAAGAAGTCGTTTACGGTATTACGACTGGTTTTGGTAAATTTAGTGATGTTTTCATTGCAGGGAAAGATGTGGAGGAACTCCAATTAAACTTAATCCATTCTCACGCATGTGGTATCGGGGAACCATTTCCTGAAGTCGTAAGTCGAGCAATGCTTTTATTACGAGCAAATGCACTAATCAAGGGTTTTTCAGGGGTAAGGCCAATTGTCATAGAAACATTACTTGATCTATTAAATGCGAAAATTCATCCTGTTATTCCACAGCAAGGTTCATTAGGTGCAAGTGGTGACTTAGCACCATTATCACATTTAGTACTCGGGTTGCTAGGTGAGGGGAAAGTATTTTACCGTGGGGAAATTGTAGATGCCAAGGATGCTTTAGCTATGGAAGGTATTTCACCAATTACGCTTACAGCTAAAGAGGGGCTTGCCTTAATAAATGGCACGCAAGCAATGACAGCAATGGGTATTGTTAGTTTCATAGAGGCTGAAAAACTAGCTTATCAATCGGAATTAATTGCAGCAATGACGATAGAAGGCTTGCAAGGCATTATTGATGCATTTACAGATGAAATTCATCAAGCAAGAGGGTATGTTGAGCAAATCCAAGTAGCAGAAAGAATTAGGGAATATTTAAAAACTAGTAAATTAATTACGATACAAGGGGAAATAAGAGTACAAGATGCATATTCTTTAAGATGTATCCCACAAGTACATGGTGCAGTATGGCAAGCTTTAAATTATGTGAAAGAAAAATTAGAGATCGAGATGAATGCAGCTACTGATAACCCGCTAATTTTTACGAAACAGGGAAAAATTGTATCAGGTGGGAACTTTCACGGTCAACCAATTGCATTTGCGATGGATTTTCTTGGGATCGCAATGGCAGAACTCGCAAATATTTCGGAACGAAGAATTGAAAGACTAGTAAATCCGCAATTGAATGATTTACCACCATTTTTAAGCCCACAACCTGGCTTGCAATCTGGAGCAATGATTATGCAATATGCTGCCGCTTCACTAGTTTCAGAAAATAAGACACTTGCACATCCAGCTAGTGTGGATTCAATTCCATCATCAGCTAATCAAGAGGACCACGTTAGCATGGGGACAATCGGCTCAAGGCATGCCTATCAAATAGTCACAAATGTCCGTAATGTGCTAGCAATAGAAGCAATATGTGCGATGCAAGCAGTAGAGTATCGTGGTGTTTCCAAAATGTCAGATATCACTAGAAGCATGTATGAAAAGGGTAGAAAACATGTTCCTTCAATAATAAAAGACCGAATTTTTTCAACTGATATTCATACTATGAGTGAATGGCTTAAATCGGAAAAAGAATTATTAAGTTCGCATAAAGATAATATGAAACAAGTATTAGGGGAGGAATCTAAATGAAAGATTTAAAGAGAACTGTAAAAGCTAATCATGGATCAGATTTACAATGTAAAGGGTGGGAGCAAGAAGCCGCTCTTCGCATGTTACATAACAATCTCGATCCTGAAGTAGCTGAAAAGCCAGAAGAATTAGTTGTGTATGGTGGGATTGGCAAAGCTGCGAGAAATTGGGAAGCTTTCGAAGCAATTGAACAGACGTTAAAAGACTTGGAAAACGATGAGACGATGCTAGTACAGTCGGGTAAACCGGTCGGAGTATTTAAAACACACAAACATGCGCCGCGTGTTCTTCTATCAAATTCTGTTTTAGTCCCTGAATGGGCAAACTGGGACCATTTTCATGAACTCGATAAGGCTGGACTTATGATGTATGGTCAAATGACAGCTGGAAGCTGGATTTACATTGGAACACAAGGTATCTTACAAGGAACATATGAGACTTTTGCGGCTATTGCTAACAAGCATTACGGTGGCTCTCTAAAAGGAACAATAACTTTAACTGCAGGTTTAGGTGGAATGGGTGGAGCTCAGCCTTTAGCTGTTACAATGAACGGCGGGGTGGTTATTGCTGTAGAAGTCGATAGATCGAGAATTGAAAAGAGAATAGAAACAAAATATTGTGATGTGATGACTGATTCGATTGATGAAGCAATTTCAAAAGCAATACAAGCAAAAGTAAATAAAGAACCATTATCAATAGGTTTAATTGGTAACGCCGCAGAAATACACCATGAATTATTAAAGCGTAATGTTGAAATTGACATTGTTACCGATCAAACTTCTGCTCACGATCCTTTAAACGGGTATGTGCCAATTGGATATAGTGTAAATGAAGCTGATAAGTTAAGAAATAGTAACCCAGTACAATATGTGAAACTTGCAAAAGAAAGCATGGCAAAGCATGTCGAAGCAATGCTAGCATTCCAACAAAATGGTTCAATTGTATTTGATTACGGTAATAACATCCGTCAAGTAGCGAAAGATGAAGGAATTGCAAATGCATTCGACTTCCCAGGTTTCGTGCCAGCGTATATTAGACCATTATTTTGTGAAGGAAAAGGGCCATTTCGTTGGGCTGCATTATCAGGAGATCCAGCCGATATTCATCGCACAGATAGATTGATAAAAGAACTATTCCCAGAAAACGAACCATTAAATCGCTGGATTGATATGGCTCAAGAGAAAATTGCCTTTCAAGGATTACCGTCACGCATTTGTTGGCTAGGGTATGGTGAACGAGTGAAAATGGGTCTTGCAATAAATGAATTAGTTCGTACAGGAGAATTAAAAGCACCAATTGTTATTGGCCGTGACCATTTAGATTGCGGTTCTGTAGCTTCACCAAACAGGGAAACTGAAGCTATGAAAGATGGCAGTGATGCAGTTGGTGATTGGGCTATCTTAAATGCGTTAATTAATACAGCAGCAGGTGGAAGTTGGATATCGTTCCATCATGGTGGAGGTGTAGGAATGGGGTACTCCCTACATGCAGGAATGGTTGCTGTTGCAGACGGTACAGATTTAGCGAAAGAGCGATTAGAAAGAGTCTTAACAACAGATCCTGGTATGGGAGTTATTCGTCATGTTGACGCTGGATATGAAAAAGCGATAAACGTTGCAAAGGATAAAGGAATTAAGGTTCCAATGCTAAGTAATGACAAGGAGTGAAAACATTTACATGAATAAAACAGTAGACATACTTTTAACAAATATAGGGCAATTATTACTAATGGAAAAGCTTGATTCACCTAAAAAAGGGAATGAAATGCAACAACTATCATATTTGGAAAATGCCGCTCTAGGTATCACAGGCAATGAGATTTCATTTATTGGAACAATAGAAGAAGCAAAAGAAATAAAGACTAATTATTTAATAGATTGTGAGGGGAAAATAGTATCTCCTGGACTTGTCGATCCGCATACTCACGTCGTTTTTGGCGGTTCCAGAGAGCATGAACTTGCTCTTAAACAACAAGGTGTGCCTTACTTAGAAATTTTAAAACAGGGGGGAGGTATTCTTTCCACTGTTAGAGCTACACGAGAAATTTCAGAAGAAGATCTGTACAAAAAAGCTAAATTTCATTTAGACCGAATGCTTTCCTATGGCATTACTACTGTCGAAGGGAAAAGTGGCTACGGACTTGATAAAGAGACAGAATTAAAGCAACTAAGAGTACTAAAAAAGCTAAACCAAAGACATGAAATGGATATCGTTTCAACATTTTTAGGTGCCCATGCGATACCAGCAAATTATAAAGAAAATCCTGACGCGTTTTTAGATGAAATGTTAGCAATGCTACCACAAATTAAAGAAGAAAATTTAGCAACATACGTTGATATTTTTTGCGAAACAGGTGTGTTTACAGTCGAACAATCGAAGCGTTTTATGCTAGCAGCTAAAGATGCAGGTTTTGATGTGAAAATTCATGCTGATGAAATTGATTCACTAGGTGGAACGGAATTAGCTGGAGAAGTAAAGGCAATTTCAGCAGAACATTTAGTAGGCGCTTCTGATCGAGGGATAAAAGCGCTTGCCGAAGCGGGAACAATTGCCGTGTTATTACCTGGTACGACGTTTTATCTTGGAAAAGAAAAATATGCTCGTGCAAGGACAATGATTGAAGAAGGCGTAGCAGTAACTATCTCTACTGATTTTAATCCAGGAAGTTGTGTGACAGAGAACATTCAAATGATCATGTCACTAGCTGCTCTTAAACTTAAAATGACTCCGGAAGAGATTTGGAATGCAGTGACAATAAACGCTGCACACGCAATTGGAAAAGAAGATGAGGCTGGCTACCTTGCTTTAGGTGGAAATGCAGATGTAGTCATTTGGGATGCACCCAATTACAAATACATCCCTTATCATTATGGGGTAAACCATGCAAACACAGTTATAAAAAATGGAAAAGTGGTATTTGAAAGGGTGAAGCGCGTTGAACAAATTTCCTCACCTTAACCCACATGGAACTCCAGCTTTTAAAGATAGTCAATTATCAAAAGTAACTGAATTAATTCGATCTTGGGATGGAAAAGAAACAGTATCAAATTTTGGTTTACTAGGGTTGCCTTTATCAAAGCCTTCGATTAGCCATTCAGGGGCTTGTTTTGCACCAACGATAATAAGAAAAGCTCTGCAAAGCTATTCTACGTATGCAATTGAAGAAGATGTTGACTTAAACAACACGATAACTGACTTTGGTGATGTTGCCATGCATGTTACTAGTGTTGCAGAATCAAATAAGAGAATAAAAGATGCGCTATCAAGTATATTAAGCACACATAATTCGATGATACCAATTATATTGGGAGGAGATCACTCTGTAACGGCCCCTAGTGTGGATGCTTTTTCTAAAGTAAAGGGAAACATAGGAATTATTCAATTTGATGCCCATCATGACCTTCGTAATTTAGATGACGGAGGTCCATCAAACGGTACACCATTTCGCCAATTAATAGAAGGTGGTCATTTGAAAGGGAAACATTTACTGCAAATTGGTATTAGGAATTTTTCTAATAGTCGGAATTACTTTGATTATGCGAAAGAAAATGAAGTTACAGTGTTAACGATGCAACAAGTAAATGAATTATCGCTCAAAAATGTAATAAACGATTGGCTTCGTAACGTGAAGAGTGAAGTTGATGCGATATATGTATCAGTTGATATGGACGTTTTAGACCAAGCTTATGCACCTGGCTGTCCTGCAATTGGACCTGGTGGAATGACAAGTGAAACGTTACTGGATGCAATACGTCACTTAGGAACGCTCGAGGAAGTGCAAGCTATCGATATTGTAGAAATTGACCCAACATTAGATTTCCGTGATATGACTAGTAAAGTTGCAGCACACGTAATTTTAAATTTTTTACTTGGCAAACAAAAGAAATAAATTCTACAAAGAACAACCCTACTTGCGATATTGGAAGTAGGGTTGTTTTAAAGTTTGTGGTTATACGGCGCTAAAGGGTCGCTTCAGCTTTTCTTTTACTGTCTAGCTTCAGCAATCAACGTCTAGAAAACTTCACACTCTTCATTTCGATAAGTCTACATCGAATAGCTTCACTATTCGTGTTTCCTTTATCTCAAACAAAGTGCTCCAGAATTTATGGCGCTAAGCGGGAGCTTCAGCTTTTCTTATTTGATCTAGCTTCAGCTCCCAACGCCTACAATTCTTCACACTTTTTATTTACGATAAGTCAACATCAACTCGAACTTCTCGTTGTGTTTCCTTTATCTCAAACAAAGTGCTCCAGAATTTATAGCGCTAAGCGGGAGCTTCAGCTTTTCTTATCTGATCTAGCTTCAACTTTCAGCACCTAGTTAACTTCACACTTCTCAACTACGATAAGTCAACTTCAATGCTAAAGCATTGAGTTTCCTTTATCTCGTCTTGAAGTGTTCCAGTTCATACGGCGCTAAACGAAAGTTTCAGCTTTTCTTATTTACCATTGGCCAAGCTTAGATAATACGGCAGTAAAGGAATCGTCATCCATTAAATGGCCTTTTTCTCTAGCAGCATTAACAAGTTCTTTTTGTAGGCCGTGATATTTTATCTGCCCACCATTCAATATAACAATTTCATCACAAAGCTTTTCTACTTCGTAAGCATCATGACTAGAGTAAATAATAGTTTTTCCTTCATTTTTTAATTTTTGTATAAACGTTATTATTTCTAATTTCGATTGTATATCTATTCCTACTGTTGGCTCATCCATTATTATTAATTCAGGATTATGCATTAAAGCTACAGCAATATTCAATTTCCGCTTCATCCCACCAGAGAGTTGCTCTACTTTTACTGGTAACATTTCAGCGAGACCGACAGTTGTGATTATTTCATTTATTTTATCATCAGATATTTTTGTTGCAGATAAAGTTGACCAAAAAGCAATATTGTCTGCTACAGATAACGTATGATAGAGAGCGAGATCTTGTGGAACATAACCTATTTTTTCGTAAAATCCTTTTTTAATTTCTTTTACGGATTGCCCGTGAAAGAAAACTTCTCCTGAAGATGGCTTTAATATATTTGCAATAATTTTCATTAAAGTAGACTTCCCAGCTCCATTTGGACCGACTAGCCCTACAATGACTCCACTAGAGATATTTAAAGAAACCCCATTTAATACTTCCTTCTGTTTATATTTCTTTTTAATATTCCTTAATTCAATCATGCTTTACCTCCAATGAAAAAAACGTAACAATAGTAAATATCAAGCAAATAGATGTAAGAACAACAGTCGGTAGTAGATAAACTTCAAAACTTTGGTTTGCTAGGATGTTTCTAATAATCGAAAGGTACCAATGTTGTGGTGTGAAATATGCTAAACTAGCAAATCTATTAGATAGATCAGATAGCTTAAAAAAGGTACCACCAAATATTGTGAAACTTATCGCTAGTAGAACCATCATTAGATGGTAAAGCTTTAATGACCTTAATAAAGTAGTTATACATAAACTAATCGTAATAAAGCAAAAAATGTAAAGTAATGAAGCTAGAATGATTTTTATGAAAATATGTATTTGAATCTGATATGCAAGTAATAAATAAATAGATACTGGCGCTAATAATAAAAACGAAATTAATAATAGTGTTATGGCGCATATTAAGAAATAAGTTTGAGGTTTTATGGCTGTAAATGTTAGACGTAATAGCGTACCATTATTTTTTTCATTAATTAATGATTGATTTTGGATAAAGACATATAACATTAACATAGTAGAAAGCAATCCTACAATAAAAACTAGTTTGTTAGTTGAGTTGTTGTGTGAGATTACTTCTAAATCTTGTTTCGAATACGCCCCAATCTCTTCGTAATCCATTGTAAGTAATGGGACTGGTTCCCATTGCTGATCCGTATTTTCCCAAGCATCCTGCCAAAGTTCCTCGTATGTGTTTAGTTCATATTGTTCGTATTTAGCTATAACATATTCTGCACTTGCAACGTTAGTTGAAAGGCGATTTACTTCACTTGCAACAATTTCATTAACAAGCCCAACACTTATAGCTGATGGTCCTCTAATTAACGAGACTAAATTTTCGTTATTTCCATTTTCTAAGTTATCCATAAATCCCTTTTTGAAAGTATAGATAGCTTCAATTTCATCCGCCTTAATCAATTCCAGTGCGCTGTCTTTAGTCCCTTTTTCAATAATGTTTAAAGAGGGTTTATTTTCAAGTCGGTTTACAACAAGTTCAGAGTACTCCGTCTGATCTAAATCAACGATGGCTATTGGAATTTTTGTAATAGTACTGTCTTGCACAGTAATCACATAAGCAATAATTAATGCCAAGCAAGCAAAGCTAATTAAAAGTAAAAGTTGTCTCCAAGTAGAAACTAATATTTTAAAGCGGTGAGTCAGTATAGCTAATAAGGTATTTTTCATAATCGTCGCATCCTTAACTTAGAGATGGCTAATGACATAATTATCATTACGAGAGAAAATAACATTAATTTGAAACTACTAGATATAACTTCTAGTGTGTCACTAATAAATAAAGAGTTTAATAGCGCTGAGTGTGCCCATGTATTAATCGAAATATTACTAAAGAAGTTAATACTATTCGGTAACAAAGTTAACGGGATAAGACTTCCCCCAGCATAGCTCATAAATGTATACGTAAAAAGTGCTATTAATGATGTGATTAATGCATTTAAACGTAATGATATAAAAAATGTGTTTAGTGCACTAATGGTAATAATAGTAATTAGCAAAACAAGGACGGCTATGAATAAATCCTCAATCATAAATTGGTCTACAAATAAGAAGAACATCATTACAATTATTATAGTTTGTATAAACATTATCGTTAACACAGTAAAAAACTTTGCAAATAACCAAGACGAAATTCCGACTCCAAAGGTGATTAATCGATTATTTATTGTTTTACTTTCCTTCGTTGAAATAATTATGATTGAAAATAAGCTTATGATATAAAGGATTAAGATAATTGTTGCACTAGAATAATATTGCATCGTAGTAAAATAAGGGAAGACTTCAAATTTTTCTTCCTCATACACTTCATGTCTATTGAGTGAGTGGAATGTAAAATGAACGATTGCTTCTTTTATTGTTGCTTTCATTTCCTTATTAGAAATCTCTTCATTTAGATAATAGTAAGCGGTGTTTACGCCACTTTGTGCTGCTGTTATTAAATTTAAAGCACCCATCATCATTTCCTTAAACAAAGAAGACTGGAGGGGACGTTGATAATTTCCGATTACTTTTAAAGGGTAATTTTCCCCATTCCTTAAGGATGAACTAAACCCTTCGGGGACAACAACAATTGAAGCAATTTTATTTTCCTTTAATAATTTTGTTGCTTCTTTTTCGGAGACATTTATAAATGAAACGATTTCAGAAAAATCATCAGATGATTCAAATTGTTCAATTATTGATCTAGAAGTTTTCGTATCATCAATGTTTACTATTGCGACATCAAATCGTTCGATAATATTGTTTGAAGTTAATAAAGGCTGTAAGCCGTAGGATAGTAGCGCCAACAACAATAGTGGTGCGACAAGCATAAATAAAAATGTAACAGGAGATTTTAATATTTTTTTTATTTCGAAAAGATATAATGTCTTCATTTTCATAAAAAATCTCCTTATTTTCGCACTAGTATTTATAATCCAAAGTTACCAAACAGAGCTTCTATTTCAGAAGTGAAACGATCGAATAAGTTAAGTATATCGTAAGGAGTTAAGTCTTTAGCGTTTATGCTATTCTCAGGTGTCAGTGTTATTTTCGTAACCTTGTCAGTGAATTCTGTTTTCGAAGAAATATTTAAATTTATCGTAACTTCTTCAGCATTGGATATTTGATCTTCCAGTGGGAGAGTTACGCTTAGTTCTGTCTTATTGTTTGAATAATTTCTTTTTAAGTTTTGCTCAGTCGTCTGTTTTAACGTTCCCATTAAAACAAAGGGGGGAAAAGAGCTTTCTTTCATTGATATTGTATAATTTGTTGATAATTCTTTCTGGTTATCTTTCTCTTTTACATCTCCAGCAAAGCGTAATAGGAATTCAAACTCTTCTTTATTTTGAATGGCTTTAACTGTCAAAGAATTGTCAAATGTAATTGTTTGTTCAGTCGCATTAGTTTTACTATTCCATTCAAAAAATACGCCGTTTGCCTCTCCGTCTAGCTCATAAAAATCTAATTTTTTAGTCTCTTCAGTAGCTGTATTTGTGGAGGAATAGACAATCTCAATGTTTTTCTCAATGTCTATAATCGATAAAGGAAGCGAAATCGTTCGATTAACAATGTAGTCATTTTTATCAATAATTACTTTCATCTTGAAACCATTTGGAAACGAAAGATTATTAGTGATTTGTTCTTTCATTTCTTTAAATATGTCTGTCTTTTCACTTATATCATTATGTGAGTTGTAAAAACTAGATTCTAGGTAGGATTGAGCAGTCATGTAGTTACTTAGTTTTTCGCTATTTTCGATTCTGGTAATAGAATGTATTAAAAGGTCTTTAAACTCACCTTCAGATAGACTCATTGTTATTTCGCGTAGTTTTTTTTCATTGTATAATACATCATTTTGAATGCTAAAGTTTTCTTCTTTTAAATGTTTGTTAACTACTTTTGCATATTCTGAAATAAATTCCATCATGTCGTCACGAGTTAAGAAATACTTTTTTTGTTCATCAACTATATTGAATAGTTCATTAGAACCACCGTAATTGGTTTGGCTGAAGTTATGCATGAATTGTCCAAATTGCTTGTTATCTATATAGTAAAAGCGTTTATCTAATAGAGGTATTTTTATCGCTGTTTGCTTTTTCGATTGAAATAGTTCTGTCTCCAGTAATGGTGTCCCATTAATATTAAGCTGTGCATCCACATAACTCATTGAATCGTTTGGATCTACTTCAGAGGCTATTACTATTTTGCTGCCTCGTAATACTAATTTTATTAAATGCATCTCTGCAAGGGAGAGGTCAGATTCACCATCGATATCAAAGTTTCCTTTAATTTCAAGAGAGTTTTTATATGGGCTTTCCAGCATTTTGCTTTGTAAATGCCAAAAGTCACCTATGTAATCATCTAAACTAGTAAGATCTTTTTGGAAACTTTTAAATTCAGCTTGAAAATACAGTTCTTTAGGGCTCTTATTCCAAAATAGAAAGTCTAATGCAGCTTCTTTAGGGGTTTTTCCTGATAATACACCGTAGGCAAATGTGCCTGAAGCAATTAAGCATAGAAGAATGATTACGATTGAAAAAACTTTTTTCCAGGAAGGTCCCTTTTTATAGCTGATATTGTGTGTACTATTGTTTATATAGTTACATGAAGGGCATGGTTTAGAAGAATCTTTTACAACAAAGCCACAATTAGTACATTTCATATAAATAACCTCCAAAATCTTATTGGAATTTAGTAGAAAATATATAAATCTATCATATCATATTTGGTATTCGTTAGGAGAAAGTGTTCCATATTTTGAATGAGAATTAATCAACTTGGTTATAGATAGTGATAAAAAGAAAGGATGTGCTGCAATGAACATTCAACCTGAAGTAGTTTGTCCAATTTGTAGTAATAAGGAACAATTATCTAATGTTTTAACTGCGCAATCTAACCAAAATGTTATTTATGAATGTTCCAACTGTCACCATGTCGTTAGAAATATTGAAACGAGCAAAGGGTAGGCTTGTACAGGTAAATGGGAAGGACAATTCGTCCTATACCCCAGAAATTTCAGTTGTATTTTGATCAGACAAATCTGGATCTCCCGTATTTGTTGAACTTAGTCCTGTGTTCGTTTGAATAAAGTCACCTGTATTAAAAGCACCGGCACCAGCATTCGTTTTTGCTGAACTAGCAGGTGCATTTTTAAAGGAATCACCGAAGTTAACAACAGAACTACCACCAACACTATTTATTTTTATTGCTCCAATTAATGAAGGCATCTGCACCATCCTTTTTATAAATATTATTTCTAAGCCTAGCTTTTATCGTCTTTAAGCAATTGTCTAAAATGCTTAATTCTTGCTTCACTTTCAATTATCTCAGTAGATCCAACATGAAAGATGGAGGACGCTGCTAAAGATAGAATATAAACATTTTCAGTTTTAATTGTCTCTAGCTCATTAATGAAAGTTGTTTTGACAGTTTCTTCTGACTCGTGCTCGGGTAAAGGGATTTCTTCCTTAAAAGTGTTGTAATTAAAATTCCCTTCATCACCTAAGAAAATTGCAACTTCCCGCTGCACTGCAAGTGCTCTTGAGAATGGTTTTAATTTGTAACTATCGCCTACTTGCAAGACTGAACTAGAGTTTACTGACTGAACTTTTATATTTGAGACATCACTAATTCTTTTATTCTTTTCCTGCATCTTTATCATCCGCGTCTTTTTCGTCTTCACCAGGTAGAGGAGTAATCGCACCTATGACTAATGATTCTGGGGGAGTATCAAAGGTAGATGAACAAGTAATTACTTCGCTGTCTCCAATTAAAAATACAGAAGACGTAGCAACCCCTGTAACTTTAATATTTCCTACATAAATTTCGCGATTTACTACTGTAAAATTCACGACTAATCTTCTCCTTTAGGTTTGTGTTTCACAAATGACTGTAAGCCTGTAATAATTTCATTTTTTATACTTGCGCATACAGCGTGCTCTAATTGTTCATTTGTTAAAGAAGGCTCTTTTTGCTTTATTTTTTTATAGTTTTCATTGATGCGATGAGGTATTTGGTTCCTTATGTCATCAATGATCATTTCACGATATTTTTCATCGAAAGTTTCGTCATAAGTTCGTTCTAATTCTAATAAGTGTTTTAATCCTTCTTCATTAACAAATTGGAAAAGGTGATGATGGATTCTTTCTTTCATTTCCTGTGTATACTGTTGAGAAACACTTATTTCCTTATTTTCTACTTGAAAGTCTTCAAGCATATTTTCTCCATTAGGTGTAAGACCTATATTTAGTGTGCCTTCAAGTGTTTCAATTTTAAGTTGATCAAACTTATACTCAACCTTTTCTATGGAAGGACCTTTATTTTTTTTGAGTTCATTAATTTTGTCTTCAAGTTCTACCATTAAATTTTCTAATCGAGTAATCTTTTCCGCTTGGAATTTCATATACTTTGATAGTTCATTCATGTAATTAATCCAATCAGGACCCAATGCGCAACATTCCTTTTTTATTTCAATCTTATTCAAGGAACGAGGAAACTATTAATCTTATTTAAGAAGTAGATGCAAGTGGAACTAATGGCCCTGATATTTTTGCAGCTTCTGGTGCTGGACCTTTAAATCCACCAGTATTATAAAGGTTTGAAAGTGGTTTTATCATCCCAGCACTTCCAATTTGCAACACAGAGGAATTAGTAACTCCGCCAACTTTTAATTGATGGATGACGATGGATTGATTTATATAAAAGTTCATGACATACACCACCTATTTTGACGTATTTTGATCCGATATATCAGGATCTGATGTATTAGTTGCCGAGAGAGTATTGTTCGTTTGACCAAAATCACCAGTATTAAAAGAACCGGCACCAGCAAAAGTTTTAGCAGAACTACTAGGAGAAATGTACATGGAATCCCCAATATTAACTACTCCACTAGAACCGATTGAGTTAATTTTTAAATTACCAACAATTGATGGCATAAAAACACCCTTACACATTCATTTGTTTACTATTGTATGTGGGATAAAAAAAGATGTTCATTTTGGATGAAATACAAAGAATTACAATTAATTTGTTAGAATAAATAGACAATTTAGAGTAGTAATAATATAATGAAAATTAAAAAGGTGCAGTTATCTACTTAAAGTGAACAAGCGCTCAGTCACCTGTAACAAAAAAACATAAAACGGGGAGTGGCACAAATTATGAATTTTGAACTAACTGATGAGCAACGTATGATTCAAGAGATGGTTCGTGATTTTGCAAAAAAAGAGATTGAGCCAAAAGCGATTGAAATTGATAAAACGGAAGAGTTTCCGGTTGAAACATTTAAAAAAATGGGTGAGTTAGGCATTTTAGGTATTCCATTTCCTGAAGAATATGGTGGATCAGGCGGAGATACAATTTCTTACGCATTAGCTGTTGAAGAAGTAGGTAAGGCATGTGGATCAACTGGATTAAGTTATGCTGCAGCTGTTTCCCTTGGAGCAAGCCCAATTTACTACTTTGGAACAGAAGAGCAAAAACAACAGTATTTAAAGCCATTAGCTTCAGGAGAAGCGCTAGGTGCTTTCGGTTTAACTGAACCTAATGCTGGATCGGATGCTGGTGGTACCCAGACAAAAGCCGTTTTAGACGGAGATGAATATGTGATTAATGGTTCGAAATGCTTCATCACTAATGCCAACTTTGCTAAAACAACAATTGTTACCGCTTACACAGGGAAAGATGAGCGTGGTAAAAATATCATTTCAGCTATCATAGTTCCAAATGATACACCTGGTTTTTCAACAACAAAGATGGTCGATAAAATGGGGTTAAGAGGGTCTGATACTGCGGAAATTTTCTTAGAGGATGTTCGTGTTCCAAAAGAGAATTTATTAGGGGATCCTAAAAGAGGATTTAGCCAATTCCTATACACATTAGATGGTGGAAGGATTTCAATTGGGGCTTTATCAGTCGGAATTGCGCAAGCAGCATATGAAAGAGCTTTAGCTTATGCGAAAGAGCGGAAGCAGTTCGGAAAGTCAATATCTTCTTTCCAAGCAGTCCAGTTTAAATTAGCTGATATGGCAATGGAAATTGAATTGGCACGCAATCAAGTGCTAAAAGCTGCATGGTTGAAAGATCAAGGGAAACCATTTGGAAAAGAGTCTGCATTCGCAAAATTATTTGCTTCGGAGACGGCAATGCGTGTAAGTGATCAAGCGATTCAAATTCACGGTGGTAATGGTTATATGCAAGAATACGTAGTTGAGCGTTATTTACGTGATGCAAAGTTAATGGAAATTGGAGAAGGTACTTCCGAGATTCAACGCTTAGTAATTGCAAGACATTTAGGTTGCTAGTTTAGTAGGAAATGGAGGCAGATTATGTTTAACAAAGTATTAATTGCAAATCGTGGAGAAATTGCATGCCGAATTATTCGTACATGTAAAAAAATAAATATTCCAACTGTCGCAATATACTCTGAGGCAGATGCTCAAGGATTACATGTTCAAGAAGCAGACGAGGCATTTTGCGTAGGGGCTGCTCGTGTAAATGAAAGTTATTTAAAAGCTGATAAAATTATTGAAATTGCCAAAGAAGCAAATGTCGATGCGATTCATCCTGGTTATGGATTGTTATCTGAAAACGCTAACTTTGCTAAGGCGTGTGAAGAAGCTGGAATTACTTTTATCGGCCCAGATGCTAATGCAATCACGGTTATGGGAAGTAAAATAGAAGCTAGAAAAACGATGCAAGCTGCAAACGTCCCGGTTGTACCTGGGTTAACAAGAGCACTAATTGATGTAGATGAGGCAGTTGAAGTTGCAAAAGACATGGGTTACCCAGTCATGTTAAAAGCCTCAGCAGGTGGTGGCGGAATTGGCATGCAAGTTGTTGCCAATGAAGAAGAACTTAGAAAGAGCTTTGCAGGTAACCAAAGCCGAGCAGAAAATTTCTTTGGAGATGGCGCGATGTTTATTGAAAAATATATCGCAAATCCTAGACATATTGAAATTCAATTACTTGCTGATAAAGAAGGTAATACAATTTCTTTATGGGAAAGAGACTGCTCAGTACAACGTCGTCATCAAAAAGTTATTGAAGAAGCGCCTTCACCATTCCTTGATGAAAAGACTAGAAAAGAAATGTCAACTGCTGCAATAAATGCAGCAAAAGCAATCAACTATTATAATGCTGGTACAGTAGAATTTTTAGTTGATGAGAATAAAGACTTTTACTTTTTAGAAATGAATACAAGACTTCAAGTTGAGCATCCTGTAACAGAGGAAATTACTGGTTTTGATATTGTTGAAGAACAGTTAAAAATAGCTGCTAATCAAACGCTAACAATTAAGCAAGAGGATGTACCTTTAAAAGGTCATGCAATTGAAGTTCGTATTTATGCTGAGGATCCTGTGCGCTTTTTCCCTTCACCTGGAACGATAAGCGAAATGAAAATTCCTTATATGAAAGGTATCAGACATGAGTTAGGTGTTCAAGAAGGAATGGCAGTTACGCCATTTTATGACCCGATGATTGCGAAATGTGTTGCAACAGGGGAAACTCGAGCTGAAGCAATTCGCTTAATGCAAGAAGCATTAAATCATTATCAAGTTGAAGGAATTAAGACAAATATTCCTATGCTTCAAACAGTATTAGATCACGAAGAATTTAAACAAGGAAATGCAACAACAGATTTTGTGCAAAAATACTTAACTAAGAAAAAAGAAAAGAAAAAATAGGAGGATATTATGACAGAAGTAGTAGCATCAATGGCAGGAAATGTATGGAAAGTATTAGTGGCAGTAGGAGACGAAGTTGAGGAAGACCAAGATGTCGTTATTCTAGAGTCGATGAAAATGGAGATTCCGATTGCAACAGATTTTGATGGAACTGTAAAAGAAGTAAAAATTAACGAAGGTGACTTTGTTAATGAAGGCGATGTCTTAATGATAATTGAGTAAAAGTAATTTAATATGCGGTTTTTCCGTAAAATAAAGCAAAAGGCCGCTCTGGTGTTTTGCTTTATTTTCAAGTAAGGAGGATTTTCAGCGTGCATTTGCCAAAATCAGTAATCATAAAAGAAGTAGGTCCAAGAGATGGATTGCAAAATGAAAAGGCCTTTATTCCAACGGAAAATAAAATTGAATGGATAAACAAGCTTTCAGAAACGGGCCTCTCCCATATAGAAATTACATCTTTCGTTCCACCAAAATGGATACCGCAATTAGCAGATTCATTTGAAGTAGCTCAAGGAATTGAAAGAGCCGAAGGAATTTCATATAGTGCACTCGTACCTAACGTTAAAGGTCTTGATCGAGCGCTTGATGCAGGTGTAGATGAAGTAGCTGTTTTTATGTCAGCTAGTGAGGGACATAATAAAAACAACATTAATAAAACAATTGATGAAACATTTCCTTTATTAAATGATGTGGTTAAGAAGGGACTTACTGCAAATAAAAGAGTTAGAGGGTATGTATCTACTGTTTTTGGTTGCCCTTATGACGGAGAAGTGTCAATTAAGGATGTTATTAGAGTGGTAGATTCTCTTTTAGAAATGGGAGTTTACGAAATTTCTCTTGGAGATACAATTGGTGTTGCAAACCCGTTACAAGTGGAAGAAGTATTAACAGAACTTTTTAAACGCTTTGATAAATCCCATTTTGCAATGCACTTCCATAATACTAGGGGGTTAGCATTAGCTAATGTCGTTGCTTCATTGCAGATGGGAGTTACCGTTTTTGATAGCGCTTTAGGAGGGTTAGGCGGATGCCCGTATGCCAAAGGTGCTTCAGGAAATTTGGCAACAGATGACCTAGTTTATATGTTACATAGTATGGGAATTCAAACAAATATTGATGAACAAAAACTATACGAAGCTGCTAAATATGTAGAATCGAAGATAGGTAGAAATTTAACGAGTCATCAAATGCTAGCAAATAATTAAATTGCATAGGGGAGGACTTCATATGTCTTTAGAAAAAGAACTTCTAGAAAGAGTCGGAAAAATAAAAAAAGGTGGTGCAGAGAAGTACCACGAAAGTAATGCTGCGAAGGGGAAGATGTTTGTCCGTGAACGCCTTGAACTATTATTTGATGAAGGTGTTAAGTTAGAGGACGCCTTATTCGCAAATGAAGCAGCTGGTGATTTACCAGCAGATGGTGTTGTTACTTGCATGGGGAAAATTAATGGACAGACAGTTTGTGTTATGGCAAATGATTCGACTGTAAAAGCTGGTTCATGGGGTGCTAGAACAGTAGAAAAGATTATTAGAATCCAAGAAACAGCTGAGAAACTAAACGTTCCTATGCTCTATTTAGTAGACTCTGCAGGTGCACGTATTACGGACCAAATTGAAATGTTCCCTGGGCGTAGAGGGGCTGGCCGTATTTTTTATAACCAAGTAAAGATGTCTGGTCGTGTGCCACAAGTTTGTATATTATTTGGACCGTCAGCAGCAGGAGGAGCTTATATTCCTGCATTTTGTGACATAGTTATTATGGTCGACAAAAATTCATCTATGTATCTAGGATCACCTCGTATGGCCGAAATGGTTATTGGTGAAAAGGTAACCTTAGAAGAAATGGGCGGAGCTCGAATGCACTGTTCGGTATCTGGTTGCGGAGATATTCTTGCTAAAAATGAGCAAGATGCGATTGAAAAAGCACGAGACTATTTGAGTTATTTCCCAGCATCATTTGCAGAAAAAGCTCCAGTGAAAGAAGCACTAAGTCCGCAAAGTTTTGATAAGACATTAGAAGAAATCATTCCTAAAAATCAAAATGCACCATTTAATATGGTTGATTTAATTAAGCATATTGTAGATGAAGGAAGCTTCTTTGAAATTAAAAAATTGTTTGCGAAAGAGATGCTGACAGGTCTTGCTCGTATGAATGGTAAACCTGTAGGAATTGTTGCAAACCAACCGAAAGCAAAAGGTGGAGTATTATTCCATGATTCTGCCGATAAAGCTGCTCGGTTCATTACGCTTTGTGATGCGTTCAATATTCCATTATTGTTCTTAGCAGATATTCCAGGATTCATGATAGGGACAAAAGTTGAAAGAGCCGGTATTATTCGCCATGGCGCTAAATTAATTTCTGCAATGTCTGAAGCTACTGTGCCGAAAATTTCTGTTGTTGTGAGAAAAGCTTATGGTGCGGGGCTGTATGCGATGGCTGGTCCAGCATTTGAACCAGACTGTTGTTTAGCATTACCAACAGCTTCAATTGCTGTAATGGGACCTGAAGCAGCAGTAAACGCTGTATATGCAAATAAAATTGCTGCTTTACCTGAAGAAGAAAGGCAAGCGTTTATTGATGAAAAACGTGAAGAATACCGTCAAGATATCGACATTTATCGACTTGCGTCTGAAATGATTATTGATGGAATTATTCCAGCTAATGAATTAAGAAGTGAATTAATTACTAGATTTGAAATGTATTCATCTAAAGCAATTACTTTCACATCGCGAAAACATCCTGTGTACCCTGTTTAAATGAAATAAATTAGGAGTGAGCGAATGAGCAATCCTGTATGGTATCCGAGTGATGAATATAAAAAAAGCACAAGATTATTTCAGTGGATGAAAAAGTTAGGATTCGAAGACTACGATACATTTTATAAGAAATCTGTCGAAGATATTGCCTGGTTTTGGGATGAAGCTGTCAAAGAATTAGAAATTGAGTGGGATGTATCTTATGAGACCACTTTAGATTTATCCAATGGCATAAAGTGGCCGAATTGGTTTGTCGGCGGAAAAATGAACATTGTTCATAATGCCGTTGAAAAATGGTCGTTAAATAGTGATATGCGCGATGAGAAGGCGATTACTTGGGAAAGTGACAATGGTGAGAACGTGTCATACACATTTTCACAACTTTCAAATGAAATAAATAAAGTAGCTGGGGGATTAGTAAACCAGGGGTTAAAAAAAGGTGATTGTATAACCCTCTACATGCCAATGATTCCTGAGACAGCTATCCTTATGCTTGCTGCTGTGAAAATTGGGGCTATTATCTCGCCAACATTTTCAGGATACGGAGCTGAAGCAGTTGCTACGCGTTTAAATGCCTCTGGTTCAAAAGTGTTGGTTACTGCTGATGGTTTTATGAGAAGAGGAAAAGCAGTAGCAATGAAGGAAGTCGCTGATCGCGCTTGTGAGTTAGCACCTTCCGTTGAAAAATTAATAGTCGTATCTAGGCTGAACAGAGAAATAAAAACTAATAAACGCGATGTAGCTTGGGAAGAATTGAGAACATCCAATCCTATCACCAAAACAGAAGTAATGAATAGTGATGATCCAATGATGTTAATTTATACTTCTGGCACAACAGGAAAGCCGAAAGGGACTGTGCATACTCACGCAGGGTTCCCGATTAAGGCAGCATTTGATGCAGGTGTTGGAATGGATATTAATAAAAAAGATTCGCTTTTATGGGTGACAGATATGGGCTGGATGATGGGACCATTCCTACTCTTTGGTGCACTAGTTAATGGGGCAACTGCAGTAATGTGCGAAGGGAGCCCAGATTTCCCGAAGCCTGATCGTTTATGGCAGTTAATCGATAAGCACGATGTAACTCATCTAGGTATCTCGCCAACATTAATTCGTTCATTAATGACAAAAGGCGACGACTGGCTTGCTACTTCAAAAAGAGAGACATTAAGAGTTATTGGCTCAACAGGTGAACCATGGAATCCAGAGCCTTGGATGTGGCTATTTGAAAAAGTTGGTCACAAAAAAATACCTATATTTAATTATTCTGGCGGAACAGAAATTGCTGGTGGAATTTTAGGCAATATTTTATTGAAGCCGATCGGTCCAGGTACATTTAATAGTCCAATTCCAGGCATGGCAGCATATGTAGTGAACGAAAAAGGTGAACAAGTGCAAAGTGAAGTTGGTGAACTAGTATTAAAAAAACCATGGGTTGGTATGACGAAAGGTTTTTGGAAAGAACCAGAGCGTTATGAAGAGACATATTGGTCTAAGTTCACGGATACATGGGTGCACGGAGATTGGGTTTCTGTAGATTCGGACAATTATTGGACGATAACAGGGAGATCTGATGACACATTAAACATTGCGGGGAAACGAATTGGCCCTGCAGAAATTGAGTCAGTATTAGTTGAACATGTGGCAGTTAAAGAAGCGGGAGTTATTGGAGTTCCACATGACATTAAGGGTGAAACTGCAGTTTGTTTCGTAGTATTAGTGAATGAAAAGGACAACTCGGAAAAGCTTCCAAACGAATTAATACATCATACAGCTGCTCAATTAGGAAAAGCACTGAAGCCAGAAGCAGTTTATATTATTAGTGATTTACCGAAAACGCGAAATGGAAAAGTGATGAGAAGAGCTATCAAAGCTGCTTACTTAAATAAAGATGCGGGAGATATTACTGCATTAGAAAATGGAAATGTTTTAAAGGAAATTAGGAATTGTAAAAAGGATGGAAAATAAAAAACCCTCAAATGAGGGTTTTTTATTTTTAAAGACTATTCAAATTTTAATGCGTCACCATCGAATGGCTCATCAGCAATCTTGATAGAGTCAGTTGGGCAACCATCAAACGCATCTTGCATATCTTCATGTAAAACATCTGGAATTTCTACAATTCCTTCGTTATCATCAAGTGTTACAAATGCAATGCCCTCATCATCATAATCATAAATGTCTGGTGCAGCAGCTCCACAAGCACCACAAGCAATACAAGTTTCTTTGTCAACAATCGTATACTTTGCCATGAAAAATACCTCCTACTTTAAATTATATTATCCTATTTTCATGAAGCTATCATGATTTTACGGAAAAGGATCCATCATTTCCAAAAGGAAAAAACATCCTCTTTACTTATTGTAATAGTGAAGCTCTTACTTTTCAATAAAAAAGTGTATTGAGAATCCTTATCATATAAGGCTTTGCAGTTTTTAATGTGGCCTATTTTTTATTTGCATAAACACATCTTGCAGTAAATTTTTGATACAATGTATTTATTAATAATATAAAATATTCATTCTATTGATTGCAATGACATGAAAATGTGGTGATAACAATGGATTACCGTTCATCAATCATTCTTAATACGTTGTCAAAATTTAATGGTGAAAGAACTGTTCATGGTGTTTATCATTTACTAAAAGGGAAAAAAACATCACAAACAATTCAAGATGCTAAACTCTTTCATGCAGACCATCTTTTTGCCACTATGAGAGACTTAACTAGAATACAGTATGATAATTGCATAAAAAAACTTGTGCAAAACACATACGTAACTATTTCACAGGATAATTTATACAAACTTACGGAAAAAGGTGAACAGTTTTCGAGAAATTTTCGAAATGAAGACCGGATCCCGAAACATATCCAAGGCTTATTTTATAGTTCCACTGCGAAGTATTTTTGGGAACGTTTTTCTCTATATGTACAAGTCTTGTCCAATGTAGTTGCAGGTAATAATAAATTCACACCGATCATTATTAATGAGAAGGCTGCTTGGTGGGTCAAAAAACATTTTCCATCTAACTACAATAGAGCTAAAGTTTCTGATCAGCTTTTCAATGAATGTTTGTCACTATTACAACAATTAAGTGATATAGAAGCTACTATTTTTACAATGAAGCTAAGCGGCTCAAATAGAATAGGTTATACACTAGCGCAAATTTCCAATGATTTAAACATGGACAAGCAAGAAGTCAATTTTTATTTTCAAAGTTCATGCCACTTTATTGTAGCTCAAGTAATGAAAAGTAGAAGCGATTATCCGCTTCTTAGCTCGTTTGTTGATGAAGAGAAGAATAACATTATGCTGACGAAAACTGCTCAAGATACAAAAAAACTTCTCCTTACTGGGAAAAGTATCGAAGAAGTGATGAACATCCGTCAGTTAAAAAGAAGTACAATTGAAGATCATGTTGTAGAAATTGCTAGTAGCGACCAACACTTTTCAATAGACACATACGTTTCTATAGTAGAACAACAACTAATTAGGAAAACAATTGAGCATACAGGGTCAAAAAAATTAAAAGAAATCAAAAGTAACCTATGTAATGACAATATTCCTTATTTTAAAATCCGTTTAGTTCTTGCAAAGGGAGGTTTGTAGAGTGAATTTAGAAAAATTGCTTAAAGAAAAATTTGGCTATGCAACCTTCCGAACAGGACAGAAGGAAATTATTACGGACCTTTTAGAAGGCAAAGACGTTTTTGCGATGTTACCTACAGGAGCGGGTAAGTCTTTGACTTACTTAATGCCTGGATATGTGTTTGAAGGAATAATAGTGATTGTTTCTCCATTGCTTTCATTAATGGAGGATCAAGTGAAGGAACTAAAGAAAAATGGTGAAAAAAGAGTAGTAGCAATCAACAGCTTTATAAATAAATATGAAAAAAGTGAACTCCTTTTAAATTTAGATAAGTTCAAATTCATTTTTTTATCTCCGGAAACATTACAAAATAAATTTATCATTAAGCAATTACAACAACAAGTGATCGCGTTGTTTGTTGTTGATGAAGCACATTGTATATCACAGTGGGGTCATGAGTTTAGAACTGATTATTTAAAATTAGGAGAAATAAAAAAGACACTAGGATCACCACCATGTTTGGCACTCACTGCTACAGCACCTAACCATGTGCAAAACGATATTATCGATCAATTACAAATACCTAAAGCAGTCAAGCATATTTACAATATTGACCGTCCAAACATCGCATTACATGTAAAAAGAGTATATGATGAAAAAGATAAAATAAATGAACTTATACGATTTGTAGAAAATCTCCAAGGACCAGGGATTATTTATTTTTCAAGTAGAAAAATGACAGAAAAAATTGCACAAATAATTAAAGAGGAAACGAACTTAAAAGTTGCGGCATACCATGGCGGATTAGAACAAGAGGATCGAATATTATTACAACAACAATTTGTCGAAGGTCAGCTTGATGTTATTTGTTGTACTAGTGCATTCGGCATGGGAGTAAATAAGCCAGATACTCGATTTGTTATCCATTATCACTTTCCAGGACAAATAGAATCTTATGTTCAGGAAATTGGACGGGCAGGCAGAGATGGAAAAGAAAGCGTTGCCATTTTATTGTATTTAGAGGAAGATACTCATATACCAAAGAGGTTAGTGGAACACGAGTTTCCAAGTCCTGAGATAGTAGATGAACTTTTTAACTTAGTTAGCAAATATTCACAGGAATCAAAACAGCTTCATATTGAAGATGAAAATGAATGGTGTGAAAAATTGCAAATTAGCGAAACAATGTGGCGATTTTTAAAGTTTCAACTGGAAAGACTTTCAATCTTAAAGGGCACTTTAATCGGATCAATTCCCGAGCAAGAAATATTCACCAATTCAATAATGAAAGTTATTCATACGAGAAAACATTTTAAATATGAAAAACTTAATGAAATGTTATTATTTTTACAAACGGAAACGTGTTTAAGGCAATATATATTAGCGATATTTAATCAAGAAATGGAAAAAAAGCCAGATAACTGCTGCACGAATTGTATTTTTAAAGAAGAAACATTTTTTCGAAAGCAAGGGATAGAACAAACCCACTTTCCTTTCAATTGGAAAAAAGAACTACACACTATCTTTAATCAAAGTGAGATAAAATGATGAACCAAAAAGAATTAATCAAAAGATTAAGTGATAAGGAACTTTTACTAAACGTATATGCGACTCAAGTTTTAGTATTTATTATTGGCTTTATTTTGTATTACTTCCTGTTTGATGATCTTTTCGCTATTACAGATTATCTAAATTTCAATGTGAATCAAATTCTCATTTATAGTATTCCTACAGCTGCCTTAGTAATTATTATTGATATTATAATAAGTAAGCAAGTACCAAAACAACTTATTGATGATGGCGGTATTAACCAAAGAATATTTCAACATTTATCATTGAGTAATATCATATTACTTTCTGCAACCGTTTCAATTGTGGAAGAATTTGTATTCCGGGGAGTACTACAAGTTAAATTTGGACTTGTGTTAGCGAGCATTATTTTTGCCCTTTTACATTTTCGTTATTTAAAAAAAGTTGTGATGTTAACTTTAGTAGTAGCTATAAGTTTTTTACTAGGGTTGCTTTTTTACTGGACTAATAACTTGCTAGTAACAATTGTGACTCACTTTTTAATAGATGTAACTCTTGGCATTTTTGTTCGTTATAAACTTATTAATTTATAAGAGGTGACCTAAACATATGAGTAGGCAAAATAGTAGATTACATAGAAGAAAAAAGAGTAGCAAAAAAGGTCTTCCATCGATTAAATCTGGTGTAACAAAGTTTATTCTATTTGCTTCTGTTATCATTTTTATATTATCGCTTACACAAGAGCAGTGGATGGCTTCAATTAGTAAAAAGGAAAATACAAGTGAAATAAAAAATGAACAAACTACTAATGAAAATCAAGATTCTCTAAACAATGAAAATAATACAGACGCTGAAAATAGCGAAGATCATGAAGACAAAGAAAGTGTAAACAATAATGATGCGGATGCAGAGACTGGAAATGATGAAGAAAGCTCAACATCTGATGAGGAAGATGCAACAGATTCCACAACTGAAGAAGCAGAAGATGAGCAATCTTCAACTGTTGATCAAGGCGGACAGGATAATGAAAATGATAATAATGTGAAAATCGTTATTCATACTGTAATAGATAATGAGACGCTTTATAAAATATCGATGAAGTATTATGGAAGCCGTAAAGGTGAACAGTTAATAAAAGAGTATAATAAGCTTGAAGATAATAACATTTACGTCGGCCAAGAGTTAAAAATACCACTAGAAAATTAATGGTGTTAAAGGCTGTCCATCTTTCATATAGTTTTATGAGGTGGTTAGTCTTATGGCGATAAATAATAATAAATTAGATAATTTTCTAAATAATTTTTCTGATGACTTTTATTATTCTCTAGACCCAATTTTTGAAAATAACATTAAGAAATTAATCGATAAGAAGAAAGTCTTTAATTTCCATGACAAAATACAGAAAATAGTAAAGTTTATTTCCTTATTTTGTTATGCTGCGGTTGCCTTTGTTTTATCTATTGATACGTTTTTAAATAAGTTACTATACGTAGAAACGTCGATTTTATTTCTTACTATTGCAACATTAATAATCTTAGGGTTTACTTCTCATTATTTTGCAAGTATAGCTAAAAAAAAGAAAGCTGACTTTGATAAAATAAGATTATTTGTAATTGAAGAGTCGCATTATATTATCAAGCAGCAAGATGATCGAAATTATTTAGCGCAACGTTTACAAGAAGAATGTGATATTAATATCTATCACCCGTAATAAGGCGCTGCGAAAGAAGTAATTCTAACAGAAAAGTCCGAAACTACCAGATTTTCATCTGGTGGTTTCGGACTTTTATTGCTTGTTTCTTAGAAAATTTTCTTTCGATCACGTTCATCCTTTAATATTTCAACGGCTTCTCTAAAACGCTGCGAGTGAATGATTTCTCGTTCTCGTAAAAATCTTAAGCTGTCATTTAAATCAGGGTCATCAGACATATTAATTACCCACTGGTATGTGGCTCTGGCTTTTTCTTCCGCAGCAATATCTTCGTATAAATCAGCAATAGGATCTCCTTTAGCTTGAATATACGTGGCAGTAAAAGGTGCTCCAGCTGCATTATGATAAAAGAGTGCATTGTCATGATTTACGTAATGAGGGTCAATTCCTGCTTCTTTTAATTGCTCCGGTTTCGCATCTTTTGTTAATTTATAAATCATTGTCGCAATCATTTCTAGATGTGCAAACTCCTCAGTACCTATGTCAGTGAGTAAGCCAATTACTTTGTCTGGGATCGTATAACGTTGATTTAAATATCGAAGTGCTGCCGCAAGTTCACCATCAGCTCCCCCATAGAGCTCGATTAAGTATTTGGCGAGTCTAGGGTTGCATTCGCGGACTTTAACAGGATATTGTAACTTCTTTTCGTATAACCACAAGAGTATCAACGCTCCTTTATCTAATTTCTACATTTGCCACGGCCAAGGACCATCATCCCAATTCCATGGATAGCCAACATAACTATTTCCATATTGTTGCAGTGGACCATAGATGCTTTCAATTTTTCGTTTCAACTGCTTCCTTGCTTTTGCGAAATTATTATATTGTATTATCGCTTGTTGATCTTCCGGGTGTGTATCAAGATACAACGTTAAGTCGACCAACACAAAATCAACTGCTTGAAGTTCTTCCATAAGTTCATAAAATTCAGGTGGCAATTGTTTACTCAAAGGATCGTCTCCTTTACTTTTTTTCGTAAGGTGAGTAGTAAGGGTCATAAAAGATTGGCCAAAGAGTTCCTTTCTTTAGTGCTTCTTTAGGTGAATATTGTTGTAATCCATAAGGCTGGAATCCGATGTAGAGGTTAGGTGGAGTAACGTAGTTTTTTACGGTTATTGGAGGACACGGATTGTTTTTTCCGATATATGGTTTGTATTGTTTTCTTACTGAAAAGTTGTTCAAGTATTTTTCCCTCCCTTCAAAAGCATAAATACTGAAGGAAATTCCTAATATCAGAATTCATTTCATCTTATGTCGATATATTTCTTTTATGTCTATTGGCAGAAATTCGTTGTATCTCGTTTTCTATTTCATACGATAGTAAAAGGGGGGGAGAGAAATGAAACGATTACTTTTATCTCTAACATTAGGAACTACATCACTTTATTTAGCTATTCGGTGGTTACCTTCAGAACAACCGATTAATACTTCTTATTATTTTGCCGATTTAATTTTCAACCCTATCAAGTTTTTTGCAGCAGCGGTTGCATTTTTATTTGCATTTTTGTTTCTGTCGAATGTTTTCCAAGCAGTTTTTACTGAAATCTATAACTTGTTTAAAAATAGAAAATCATTTTCACTAGTCAATCTTTTGTTCGGGTTAATGATCGTGTTTGTTCCTATTTTACTAATGGAGTATTCTGTCTGGACGTTGTATATTAATTTAATAATTGCTTTTATATATGGTATATTCACTTTAGATGTTGGTAGGGACACATCGATAGATCGAGACAACTAGGGGGCAAGGCATGGTTTTCTTTTTATTATTAATTTTTAGTTTCTCTTTACTACTTTTAATAAAGATGCTTAACGAAGCTAAACGAAATGATGTTATTAAAGAAACGATATATTTGAGTGATTTTCCGAGGGGTTTTAATGGTACGAAAGTATTTTTTATATCTGATATACATAAACGTGATATTGCTCCATCTATAATTGAAGAAGTTAAAGGAGCTGTTGATTTAGTAATTATTGCTGGGGATTTAACAGAAAAAGATGTATCTATTAAAAAAGTAGAAAGAAATATCAAAAAGTTGGTATCTATTGGTCCAACTTATTTTGTTTGGGGAAACAATGACTATGAAACAAACTACCGTGATTTAGATGTGTGCCTACTTAATAATGGAGTAAAAATCTTAGACAATACTGCAGTAACTTTTTCATCAGAAAGTGGTGAGGAACTACACCTTCTTGGTTTAGATGATATGAGTAGAAACCGAGATAATTTATCACTAGCAATTAGTGACAGTGGCTCTGGATATAAAATACTTGTTTGCCATGACCCTATGATCGGTAAGCAAATTAAGAAGGAACATAATATTGGCTTAGTATTAGCTGGACACACTCATGGAGGCCAGATTAGGATATTCGGTTATGGAATTGCACCAAAAGCTGGCATGAAAGATAAAGGACTTTATAAAGAGTTTATTAGTAATGGTTATGGAACTTCTAGGATTCCACTGCGCTTAGGTGCTCCAGCACAAACTCACATATTAGAGTTACAATCAAAGGAATAATCATTCATTCACATTTCAATCTTCTAGGCTCGCTTTTGTGGCACCATACTTAATGGAAGGCCATATAGTGTATGGAATATATTGAAACGTCAACGTGCAGTATTGGAGGAACACCATGCGCCTAGAAAGAGTGAATGAAGATAAAATTAAAATATTTCTTTCATCCGAAGATTTATTAATACGAGGAATTGCTGAAAACGAGCTTTGGGAAGACATGCCTAAAGTGCATGAATTCTTTAATGAACTATTGAATGAAGCAGAGAATAAATTGAAGTTTTCAACAGATTGTCCGATAGCAGTAGAGGTCTTCGTAAATTCAAAAGACGGTATTGTGTTAGAGGTTACGAGAAGTAGTATTGAAAAGCAATTTAACGATGATTTAGAAAGTAGAGAGCAAGTAGGGAGTATAGAAGAATGTAATGACTTAGGACTTTTCTATGCTTTTGAGACATTTGATGCAGTAATATATGCTTGTGAAAAATTACTTAGAATTGCTGTCAGTGATGGATCTATATATACGAAAGATAATATTTATTTTATCTATATTAATAACACTGATATGAAGGCGGAAACAATTAAGGCAGTTCTTTCAGAGTTTGGATATGAAGCGAATGAAACAGTTTATCAAGTTAGTGAATACGGGAAGTTACTCTTAACTGGAAGATGCTTTTCAAAAATTACAAATATATTTTTAAAAATTTAAGCCCATTTGCTACTGGCAAATGGGCTTTTGACGGACAGTTAAAAAGTTGACTTAACGAAAGAATGAGCGTTAATACCTTTGCTTATAATAATTCGTCTGTTTCCTTTGCAACGTTTTCAAACACAGATATGAAATATTCATTGTTATCAAATTTGTTAAAGTTGTCATCGTAAATCGTAGGGAATACTCTTTCGACGGATAAGTGTTGCGTTTTATGAGCTTGTAGAGCATTTTTCACTTTTTCAAGGTGAGTTGGTTTTATTGAAATTTTCACATCAATAGTTTCATGGATGGATGGTAGTGCAACAAAATAAAACCTTTTAATAAACGGCAATTCTTTAGCAGCTTGTAAAGTAGCTTTGGATATAGCTATATGGTCAGGGTGCCCTGATATTCCATCGGGTGGAAATGTAACTACTACTTCAGGCTTATACTGAGAAAGCAATTTAGTAACTGCTTGAAGGAGTTCGCCTTCTTTTAAAGAGTCTAGTTTACCATCAGAGTAAGTGCCTGTATGTAAATAATCAACACCTAAATATGCACAGGCAACTTTTAACTCTTGTTTACGCACTTTAGCCAATTCACTCTTTTCACAAACTGGGGGATAGCCACATTTACCAGCATCTCCTAATGTTGCAGAATAAACGACAGTTTTTACTTTAGGGTCGTCAGCATACTGTGCTAATAATCCTCCGACAGTAAATGCTTCATCATCTGGGTGGGCATAAGAGAAGAAGATTGTTTTGTCCATTTTTCTATCACTTCCTACACAAATATTTTTTATGACAGGTGTTTTTCCATGACATGCTTCATGATATAATACACTATCATACATAATAGGTACATTAAAAAGCTAAATCGAATATAATACGATACATATAAAATGAGGAGTGTCTTTACTATGAAAATTGCAGTTTTATACGGAGGAGTTTCAGCTGAAAGAGAAGTATCACTATCTTCAGGTAAAGGAATAATAAAAGCTCTAGAGGCAAATGGCCATGACGTTATTGGCATAGACTTTCACCCAAATAAATTAGATGAACTATTGTCACTACAAGTAGATATTGTATTTATTGGATTGCACGGTAAATATGGTGAGGACGGTAAAATCCAAGCATTATTAGATATGTTAAATATTCCATATGTTGGCTCTGGAGTATTAGGGTCAGCATTAGCGATGGATAAAGCCAAATCAAAAGCATACTTTGAGAAACAAGGAATTCGTATTGCAAAAAGTATAACTGTTAGAAAAAATGCATTTAATAAAGAATTCAACCACAATTTATCATATCCACTAGTTGTTAAACCTAATAGTGAAGGATCTACGATCGGGTTATCAATTGTAAAAGACAAAAAAGACTTTTATGATGCGATGATGTATGCTTTAAAACATGATGAAGTCGTAATGGTTGAAGAATTTGTAGAAGGTAAAGAAGTAACAGTAGCAGTTCTTGGTAAAAAAGATGAAGAAAAAGCACTACCTGTAGTTGAAATTATTCCTAAAAATGAAATTTATGATTATGAATCTAAATATGCACCTGGTGGAAGCGAACATATAGTTCCTGCCAATGTAGATGAGAAAACGACAAGATTATTACAAAACAATGCAGTTAAAGCTCACCAAGTGCTTGATTGTAACGTATATTCTCGAGTTGATTTTATTGTGCCAACTGATGGGTCTGAACCTGTAATTCTTGAAGTTAATACACTGCCAGGAATGACTCCTACTAGTCTTTTCCCTGACGCTGCAAGAGCAATAGGATTAAGCTACGAAGCGATGATTGAAGAACTTGTCAAATTGTCTTTGAACTAGCTTTTTAATTGGTAATATTACATTAAAAATAATTATTTAAAATTTTTTATTTTTTGTAATGTTTTCTCTTTGCATAAAAACACTCAAGGTGTATACTATGTCATGAAAGGTAGACAATAATATTTAGCTGAAGAACACAGGAGGTTTTTTTACATGGCAGCCGATCAAACAGGGGATAAGGCTCTTGATAATAAAATGAATGTACTACAATCTACTCAAACTATTATTCAGGATGCTTTAGATAAATTAGGTTATTCTGATGAAGTTTATGAATTAATGAAAGAACCAATTCGAATGATGACAGTTCGTATTCCTGTGCGAATGGATGATGGTTCTATAAAAATTTTCACAGGATTCCGTGCACAACATAATGATGCTGTTGGACCAACTAAAGGTGGCGTTCGTTTCCACCCTAATGTAACTGAGACTGAAGTTAAAGCATTATCCATTTGGATGAGTTTGAAGTGTGGAATCGTTGACTTACCATATGGTGGTGGTAAAGGTGGAATTATCTGTGAACCACGCGACATGTCGTTCAGAGAACTTGAACGTTTAAGTCGTGGGTATGTTAGAGCGATAAGCCAAATCGTAGGACCTACAAAAGATATTCCGGCGCCAGACGTATTTACAAATTCACAAATAATGGCTTGGATGATGGATGAATATAGCCGTATTGATGAATTCAACTCACCTGGATTTATTACTGGAAAACCACTTGTGTTAGGTGGATCTCATGGACGTGAATCTGCAACTGCAAAAGGTGTAACAATTTGTATCCGTGAAGCTGCTAAAAAGCGTGGGATTAAATTAGAAGGTGCACGTGTAGTTGTCCAAGGGTTTGGTAATGCTGGTAGTTTCTTAGCTAAATTTATGCATGATGCTGGTGCCAAAATTATTGGGATTTCAGATGCATATGGTGGGTTACATGACCCTGAAGGATTAGACATCGATTACTTATTAGATCGTCGTGATAGTTTTGGAACAGTTACGAAACTATTTGATGATACTATTTCAAATAAAGAGTTATTGGAGCTTGATTGCGATATTTTAGTTCCAGCTGCAATTGAAAACCAAATTACTGATGAAAATGCTGATAAAATTAAAGCTTCCATTGTAGTTGAAGCTGCAAATGGACCTACAACTTTAGAAGCAACTAAAATTTTAACTGAACGTGGCATTTTATTAGTTCCAGATGTTCTTGCTAGTGCCGGTGGAGTTACAGTTTCGTACTTCGAATGGGTACAAAATAACCAAGGGTTCTATTGGACAGAAGAAGAAGTAGAAGAAAGACTTGAAAAAGTTATGGTGCGCTCATTTAACAACATTTATGATACTGCAACAAACCGCAACGTTAACATGCGATTGGCTGCATACATGGTTGGTGTTCGTAAAATGGCAGAGGCATCGCGCTTTAGAGGGTGGATTTAAATTTACTGAAAATTTTCAATCTCCTATCTTTCAAGGATAGGGGATTTTTTTATTACTAAAAAGCAAATGGAGTGAATGTCCTATGAAAACTGAACGAGTAATTATTGTTGGAGGAGGCCCTTGTGGACTCTCTGCAGCAATTGCGTTGCAAGAAAATGGCATCAACCCATTAATTATTGAAAAAGGAAATGTTGTTAATTCGATATATCATTATCCAACACATCAAACGTTTTTTAGCACGAGTGAAAAACTAGAAATTGGTAATGTTCCTTTTATTATTGAAGGTAGAAAACCACATCGTAATCAAGCACTAGCATATTATCGTACGGTTACTAAGAAAAAAAATGTACGTGTGAATGCTTTTGAACAAGTAACGTCAGTAAACAAACAAGATGATGATTCGTTTGTTGTTGAAACGAATAAAGAAACGTATACTGCGGAGAAAGTTATTCTTGCAACAGGATATTATGATAACCCAAATTATGCAGGTATTCCTGGAGAAAATTTGGCGAAAGTGTCTCATTATTTTAAAGAAGGACATCCATATTTTGATAAAAACGTAGCTGTTATTGGCGGAAAGAATTCTGCAATAGATGCTGCACTAGAATTGAATAAATGTGGAGCTCGAGTGACAGTAATCTATCGAGGTAGCGAATATTCAAAAAGTATTAAGCCGTGGATTCTCCCAGAGTTTGAAGCATTAGTTAAAAACAAAGAAGTTACAATGGTATTTGATGGTGTCGTGACGTCTATCAACGAAAATGAAATTACGTACACATGTCCTGATGGAGACAAGACTATTAAAAATGACTTTGTCTTTGCGATGACCGGTTATCGACCAGATCATAACTTTATTAAGCAAATCGGTGTTAATATTGATCGCGAAACTGGCAGGCCAATAGTTGATGAAAGTACTATGGAAACTAATATTAAAGGCATTTATATAGCTGGTGTAATTGCAGCGGGAAATAATGCCAATGAAATCTTCATTGAAAATGGTAGGCATCATGGGCCATTAATAGCTAATCATATTGCAAATAAGGAAAACGCTTCAAACTAGTTGAAGCGTTTTTTATTTAGGCTTATAAAATTAAAATATTTTAGGTTTTACGCTGCTAAGCGTTCGCCTCGCTTTTCTTTATTGATCCAGCTTCAACTTTCAGCGCCTAGTTAACTTCACACTTCTCAACTACGATAAGTCAACTTCAATGCTAAAGCATTGAGTTTCCTTTATCTCGTCTTGAAGTGTTCCAGTTCATACGGCGCCAAACGAAAGTTTCAGCTTTTCTGATTGTCCAGCTGCGGCTCACAACGACTAGAAACCTATAGACTTCTCACTTTCAATAAGTCAACATCGACTCACTTCGCTCGTTCGTGTTTCCTTTATCTTAGCTCAAAGTGTTATAAGGTTTTACGTCGCTGGACGTTCGCCTCGCTTTTCTACCTTATTGATAAAACATTTGTTGTATTTTCTCTCTACTTTCAGTTGTTTCTAATGCAACTAATAATTTTATTCTTGCTTTTTGACCATTTAAGCCATTTGAAAATATCATTCCCATTTCTTTTAATTGCTTGCCACCGCCATCATAACCGTAAACGTCCTGTACGATGCCGTTGAAGCATCTAGATACAAGCACGATTGGAATATCTTGTTCTAATAGTTTTTGTAAAGCAGGGACAACAGCTGGCGGTAGGTTACCTTGTCCAAGTGCTTCAATGACTAAGCCATTGATAGGTGATGAACTAATAGCCTCGATTAAACTTTCATCCATACCAGCAAAAGCCTTTAATAATATAACATTTTTCTTTAATTCTCTGACTTGATAACGGTCTCTTCTTATTGGCTTATGGTGAAACGTTATTCGGTGTTTTGTAACAATACCAACTGGACCATATTGTGGACTTTGAAAAGTTGCAATATTACTACTGTGTGTCTTTGTAACGTTTTTTGCGGTATGTATTTCATCATTTAATACTACTAATACGCCCTGTCCTCTTGCCTCTTCACTTAGAGCAACTCTAATCGACGATACTAAATTATGTGGACCATCTGAACCTAGCTCATTACTTGAGCGCATTGCCCCTGTAACAACTATCGGTATATCAGATTGGACGATTAAATCAAGTAGATATGCAGTTTCCTCTAGCGTGTCAGTACCATGTGTAATGACAATTCCTTCGATATGGTCGTCAGTGATTTTTTGTTCAATATGACTTGCTAATTTAACCATATGAGCAATCGTAATGTGAGGTGATGGTAGGTTCAAGAAAATATCTTCTTTTAAATCTGCCATATCTTTTATTGCAGGAATGATAGAAGCTAAAGGATGATGTTCATTTGGTTTTACTGATCCTGTTTGTTTATCTTCAATCATAGCAATTGTTCCACCAGTATGGATAATTAATATCTTCTTCATTATAAATCCTCCCATAATAAACATTAATACTATCATACCAAAATTGTTCAATAGTTAAATGTGTTCCTAATAATTTTTTCCAAGTTGAGTTGGTTAATGGTATAAAATCCGCTTCTTAACAGAAAATACAACTATCAATAATTATTAGGAGGAAAGTAGAATGAAGCCAGTTAAAAAATCATTAGCGATGTTGTTAATGTTTTTCACATTTACCGCAATGTTTTATTCAAATGCAATTACAGATCAGTCTGCAGATGCTTTTTCTTCACAAGTCCTCCAACGTGGAGCAACTGGAAATGACGTAATTGAATTGCAAGCAAGGTTGCAATATATCGGTTTATATAAAGGAAAAATCGATGGCATATTTGGTTGGGGTACATATTGGGGGGTACGTAATTTCCAAAAAAACTATGGCCTTGCAGTCGACGGAATAGTCGGACCAAAGACAAAACAAAAATTAAATGGTGTTTCAAAGTATTACAAAGATTGGGTATTAGAACAGATAAGAACCGGTGCGAAATTTACACATTATGGCGGGACACCACTTGCAAAGCAAACGATACCAAAAAAAGCTACAACCCAAACAAAACAAGCAACTACAGCAGAAAATACTGAAAAAGCTGCAAATATACCAAGTGGGTTTTCTGCAAATGATATTAAGTTAATGGCGAATGCTGTTTATGGTGAAGCAAGAGGAGAGCCATACATCGGCCAAGTAGCAGTTGCGGCAGTTATTTTAAATCGTGTGCAAAGTCCGAGCTTTCCTAATACTGTTTCTGGAGTAATCTTTGAGCCAAGAGCGTTTACGGCTGTAGCTGACGGACAAATTTGGCTAACGCCCAATGAATCAGCGAAAAAAGCAGTTGTAGATGCAATGAACGGCTGGGATCCTACTGGAGAAGCGATTTATTACTTTAATCCTGCAACCGCAACTTCGAAGTGGATTTGGAGTAGACCACTAATTAAAACAATAGGGAAACACCGATTTTGTAAATAGAAGAGGTGAATGAAAATGATCAGAATGATATTGATGGGAATACTTGGTATTGCGGTAGTTGCAACTGGCTATTGGGGCTACCAAGAACACCAAGAAAAGAACTTAGTATTAATTCATGCGGAAAATAACTATCAACGCGCCTTTCATGATTTGACGTTCCATATTGATGCATTACACGATCAAATAGGTATAACGTTAGCAATGAACTCAAGAACACAACTTTCGAAGGCATTAGCGGAAGTATGGAAATTATCTTCACAAGCTCATGGTGATGTAGGTCAACTACCGTTAACACTTTTACCCTTTAATAAAACGGAAGAGTTCCTTGCTAAAATTGGAGAATTTAGTTATCGCACGGCTATTCGGGATTTAGATAAGGAACCGTTAACGGATGACGAATATAATACACTTAAAGACTTATATAAAAAATCAAAAGATATCCAGTCAGAATTGCGAGATGTCCAAACGACAGTTTTAAAGGAAAATCTCCGTTGGATGGATGTTGAGCTTGCGTTAGTGTCTGCCACTGAACCGTTAGACAACACAATAATTGATGGTTTTAAAACGGTTGATAAGAAAGTGGACGGATACTCTGATGTCAATTGGGGCGCAGATATGACGCAAGCGCAAAAAAATGAGGATGAAAAATTTGCAAATGTCGAAGGAAAAAAAATCTCTGAAAAAGAAGCGATTGAAATTGCACAAAACTTTTTTGGTATAAAGCAAAATTTAGAAGTAGATGTAACGGAGAGTGGAGATGGATCAAACTATGGCTTTTATAGTCTGACTTTCAAACACCCAGAACATAAATCTAATGTGTATATGGATGTAACAAAAAAAGGTGGCTTCCCAATTTGGGTATTACAAGATCGAGAAGTAAAAAATAGAAAGATATCCTTAAATAAAGCAGCGGAACAAGCAAAAGAATTTTTAAATGAACATGACTTTATCGGGATGGAATTATTAGATAGTGCCCAATACGATAATGTTGGGGTATTTAGTTTTATTAGGGTAGAAGGAGACGTTAGAATTTTTTCAGAAAGAATTAGTATGAAAGTTGCTTTAGATGGTGGGGATATCATTGGTTTCCAAGCGGAAGATTATTTATTAGCAAATCATGATCATACTGATTTTAATCCAAAAATAACAAAAGAAGATGCATTAGCTGAGATTAATCCTAATGTTGACATTCAAGAAGACCACCTTGCTGTCATAGTAAATGACTTAGGAGAAGAAGTACTTTGCTTTGAATTTTTAGGAATACTAGGAAACGATACGTATCGAATGTTCATCAATGCGGAAGATGGTACAGAAGAAAAGGTTGAAAAACTTGAGAGTTCAGAGCCTGTGTATGATGAATTATAAACTGAGTAGCTAGGTAGTGGTATTGGTATGAACATTGTAGATAAAGTATTAATTTTTTGTATTACAAGTTTATTTTTTCTTATAATCGTAAGTCAACTTTTATTAGAAAATGAAAAAATAGCACCTTATGTAAATGAAACAATACACTATGAAGGTGTCGTAAAAAGTCAACAGTCGAAAGTTGTCGAAACGATAGACCAAAATAAATGATTGTGATATCATAACGAAGGAAATAAAACTGTATATAAATAAATTAACTGTACGTTAATCATTTTAATAGGTTATGATAAAAGCAGGAATAACCCTGCTTTTATTTTTATTTAATGAGAGCAATAACAGTTAACTAACTAGGTGAATGTTGGGGGAAAAACATGAAAAATAATATTCGAATTGCCATTGATGGACCTGCAGCGGCAGGAAAAAGTACGGTAGCAAAAGTAGTTGCTGAACGTCTTTCTTACATATATATCGATACTGGTGCAATGTATCGTGCCTTAACTTTAAAGTGTTTAAATGAAAATATTGATTTAGAAAACGAATTAGAAGTAACAAAAATTCTACCGAAAACGTCTATACAATTGCTACCATCGGAAAAAGGTCAGCAAGTGATTTTAGATAATAAAAATGTAAGTGAAGAGATTAGAACTTCTAAAGTTACTAACAATGTTTCTTTAATTGCTAAGTTAAGTTCCGTTAGAGATGAGATGGTTAAAAGGCAGCAAATTCTAGCAGAAGATGGCGGGATTGTTATGGATGGACGAGATATCGGAACTCATGTGTTACCAAATGCCGAGGTAAAGATTTTCATGCTAGCATCTGTTGAGGAACGTGCAAGAAGAAGGTATGAAGAAGAAATTTCTAAAGGATATGACTCAAATTTAGAAGTGTTGAAAGAAGAAATTGCTGCTCGTGATAAAATTGATTCTGAAAGAGAGTTCGCTCCTTTAAGGAAAGCCTCTGATGCGATTGAAATCGATTCTACTCATTTATCAATTGATGAAGTTGTAAATCGTATAATGGAAATTGTTCGAGAGAGGGTTGGTCAATAATGTCATTATATGCAGTTGGACGCTCACTTTTTTACACTTATTTTAAACTCTTTAATCGAGTTGAAGCAATTGGAATAGAAAATGTCCCAAAAGAAGGCGGGATTGTTGCGTGCTCTAATCACATTTCAGCGCTAGACCCCCCTCTATTAGGGACGATGTTTCCAAGGAAAGTACATTTCATGGCAAAAGCAGAATTGTTTACTATCCCAATTTTAAAAAGCATTATTAAAGCAATGGGAGCTTTTCCAGTTCGTAGAGGAATGGGAGATAAACAAGCATTACGTACTGGCTTACAAATGGTTGGGGAGCAAAAAGTAATCGGCATCTTCCCGGAAGGAACACGTAGTAAAGATGGGAAGCTACAAAAGGGACTGGCAGGTTCGGCTTTTTTTGCATTAAAATCTGAAGCTAAAGTTGTCCCTTGTGCAATTGTTGGAAGTTATGCGCCTTTTAAGAAATTAAAAATCTATTTTGGGGAACCAGTAGATTTAGAAGATCTAAAAGATCAAAAAGGTGCTACACAATTAGCTACCGATAGAATAATGTTGCATATTCAGCAATTAATCGATCAAGACGCTTGACAAAAACGGCATTTTGTTAGACCTTTTAATTAGAGAAAATAAATAGAACGTTGTTTCTATAAGGAGGAAATATTATGGGTGAGGGTATGACATTTCAAGTTGGAGATGTGTTAGAAGGTACAGTTTCAAAAGTTGAAGAAAAGTTTGCTAAAGTTGAAATTGGAGAAGGCAAAGAAGGTATTTTACCGATAAGTGAAATTTCATCATTTCATTTAGAAAGCGCTTCAGAAAAAGTTTCAGAAGGTAAATCTCTTAAACTTAAAGTTGTTAAACTAGATGATGAGGATGTAATTTTATCATTAAAAGCAATTGAAACGGATAATGCATGGGAAGATTTAGAGAAAAAATATCAAGCTAATGAGACTTTTGAAGTTACTGTTAAAGAGGAAGTAAAAGGTGGATTAGTTGCTAATGTTGGACTACGTGCTTTCATTCCTGCTTCTCTAGTAGATACTCAATTCGTTGAAGACTTTTCTGAGTTCGTAGGGAAGACTATTAAAGTGAAAATTTCCGAAATGGATAAAGAAAAAAGTCGTGTGATTTTATCACGTAAGGCTGTATTAGAAGAAGAAGAGAAAATGGGTAGAGTAAAAGCATTTGAAGCTATTAAAGCAGGTAATGTTGTTGAAGGTACAGTTCAACGCATTACAAACTTTGGAGTTTTTATCGATTTAGGTGGAGTTGATGGATTAGTTCATATTTCTCAATTATCACATGAGCGAGTTGAACAGCCGAGTGAAGTAGTAAAAGAAGGGGAAACGGTTAAAGTTAAAGTATTGGAAGTTGACCCTGATAACGAACGAATTTCATTATCAATAAAAGCAACACTTCCTGGACCATGGGATGCCGTAAAAGGTTCTATTAAAGTAGGAGATATAATCGAAGGAAAAGTAACTAGAATTGTTAATTTTGGTGCTTTTGTAGAAATAGAGCATGGAGTTGAAGGTTTAGTTCATATTTCTCAACTTTCTACAGATCGTGTTACCAAAGTGAATGATGTTTTAAAAGAAGGGCAAACTGTAAGTGCTAAGATTACAGATGCAGACTTTGCAAAAAAACGTATTTCATTAAGTATTCGTGCTTTAGAAGAAGGGAAGCAGCGCGAGGAAATGGAAAAATACGTGAAAGAATATCAGCAAGATGAAAACACTGGATTCTCCTTAGGAGACCGCATCGGTGATCAATTAAATAAACTACGTAAATAAAGGTGATAATGTGAGTCGTTCAAAGCGTAAATTGGAGCATATTAATTATGCGATTTCAACAGGACAAAAACGAACTCACGGTCTCGATGACATTTCTTTTGTGCATAACAGTTTACCAGGCATTGCACTTCAGGATGTTTCACTGCGGACAAAAATAGGCGAACTTTCTATAAGTTCGCCTATTTTTATTAATGCAATGACTGGTGGGGGCGGCGAAAAAACAGAAAAAATTAATGCTCTATTAGCGGAAGTTGCAAAAATATGTGACTTACCAATCGCTGTTGGATCGCAAATGGCAGCCATTAAAGATATAAGTCAAAGCAGGTCGTTTGAGATTGTGCGTAAAGTTCATAAAAACGGAATAGTATTTGCAAACATAGGCAGTGAAGCATCTGTTGAACAAGCCCAAAAAGCTGTAGATATGATTGATGCAAATGCGCTGCAAATTCATTTAAATGTTATTCAAGAATTAGTGATGCCAGAAGGTGACCGTGATTTTACTGGTGTCCTTAATCGAATCGAAGCAATCGTTAACAAGTTAACTGTTCCTGTTATTGTCAAAGAAGTAGGATTTGGAATGAGCAAGCAAACAGTTAGTAAATTAAAGGGTATTGGTGTCTCAATCGTTGATGTTGGTGGTTTTGGTGGAACAAACTTCGCTACTGTGGAAAACCAAAGAAGGTCTAAGCAACTTGAACAGTTTAATGATTGGGGAATACCAACGTCTGTTTCTATCGGTGAAGCAAAGGCCTCATCACCATCTATATCAATTCTAGCATCTGGCGGAATACAAACTAGTAGTGAAATTGCTAAAGCAGTATCATTAGGTGCAAGTGCTGTTGGTGTAGCTGGTTATTTTTTAAAAATATTGCTTGAAGATGGACAGGAAGCACTCATTAACGAGATACAACATATGCAAGATGGATTGAAAATAATTATGACAGCTTTAGGTACAAAGTCAGTCAATGAATTGCAAAATGCTCCAATAGTAATAAGAGGTGAAACATTATCTTGGTTTGAGCAAAGAGCAATTAATATACAAAACCTTGCACAAAAAAAATGATGGGATTTCCCATCATTTTTTATTTCTTTCGCGAGCCTCTTCAGGGCTTTCTAACCTTGTTGCTCCAGCATACTTTAGACTTTGGTCACGGTCCGATTCAACGGTCCGTGATTTTTTTAGTCGTTTTTCTTGACGATCTCTTCCCATTAACAATCCCCCTTTACTTTTCATTATTCCAAACAAATTGAAAATCATTCGACTAAGATTTATGAAAGGTACCGATAATGGGTACTATAGGAGGTGAAGGAAATCGACGGTATCTTATTTCTATGGCTGGCATGGATAATTTGGGTAGTTGCTACGTTTCTATTCAGAAGATCGAAAGAACGTTATTTAATAACTGTAGTAGCACTACTAAGCATAATTTTTTCTCATACATATGTTGAGTTACCTTACTTAACGATTAATATTGCAATGTTATTTTTAATGCTATTAGGCTGTTACATCGTTGCAAAAAGTACCATTTTACAAAGATGTTATTTGTTTATCGTTTCTTCCATTTTAATGATGGCTTATGTTGCAATATTAGCTATCCATTTATTTGACCCAGTCTGGTTCTTATTGAACAAAAAATTTGTAATAGTTATTTTATGTTCGTTTATCCTCCTTTTGTTATGCAGAGATATGAAACAAGGATTAGCGGTGTTGTTTATTGGAGTTAATGTCGGTGACATTATTTTTTCACTTGTCATATATAACATTCACTTAGTTACCTTTCAGCAACCATTGTTTGCGTTAGATGTTATTAGTTTATCAATTACATTTACTTATATCTTTAACACTTACTTTAACACGGTATCTTCAATACAAAAATCGTCAATGAAATCATCGAAGAGAGGTAGAGCGCTACTATGAATGAATATACTTACCCTGTGATTTTTGGAATTACTATAGGTACACTGGCTAGATTATACATGCTAAAAACAGATTACAGGCAATATCCTACATATCCGCATGGGAAAGTAATTAATGTTGCATTAGGATTTATAGCAGCTTCTCTTGGAACAGTTGCTGTCCCATCATTTATGGAAGAAAATTTTACAGCTGTTACATTTTTAGCATTAGCAGCGTCTCAATTTAGAGAAGTAAGAAATATGGAACGTAATACATTGTCAGAATTAGATCAATACGAATTAGTACCTAGAGGAAAAACTTATATAGAGGGGATTGCTATTGTTTTTGAAGGGAGAAATTACTTAGTAATATTTGCTTCTTTCATTTCTACCTTGTTGTATTTAGCATTTAATATTTGGGCTGGGATTTTAGGGGCTATTGGAGCTTTATTACTAGCTAAATCATTGATGTCAGGAAAGCAGCTAAAACATATCGTCAATATTAAGAAAGCGGAGCTATCATTCGATGGCCCTGGTTTATATGTAGATAATATCTATATTATGAACATTGGATTGCCAGAGCGACAAAAAGAAATCTTAAAGTATGGCATGGGTTTTATTTTAGAACCAAAGGATTTTAATGTGCGAGCTACAATAGGTCACCTCGGTCAAAGACAAGCAATACTTCATGATGCATCAGTATCTTTAGGTGTATTTCGTGACTCTGGAACACCAGCACTTGTTCCGTTAATAAAACGAGATTTGGATGATGGCAGAATAGGTGTTTTTATTTTGCCTCAAGTTCAAGATGTAGCAAAAGCAATTGCTGTTATCGAGCGTGTACCTGTCTTAGAAAATGCATTCCGCTTGCCAACGGAGTCTGATGCCAATCAAAAAGGAAGTGAACTAGATTGAACCTTGAAAAATATATCCTAGCTGTAATTACTACAAGTTGTGAAAATATCAAAGGTGGAGCCCCGACGTTTTGCTGTGAAAATGAAGATGAGGCACAAAAAGTCGCAGCTGATTTAGAGGCTATTTTAGATGGGATTTCACATCGCTTAGCTAATGGGATGTATATTATCGTAAAACATTAGTTGTCGGATTATGTCTTTTTTGTTAAGATTAAAACGCCAACATGGCAAACATTTCCCTTCTTATGATGAAGGGTTTTCTTTATCTAATAGATAGAGATAGAAAGAAAGGACGTGAAGATTTGCCTAAACCAGTCGTAGCAATCGTTGGAAGACCTAATGTTGGTAAATCAACGATTTTTAATCGTATAGTAGGAGAAAGAATATCAATTGTAGAGGATATCCCTGGTGTCACTAGAGACCGTATATATAGTTCAGGTGAATGGTTAAACATTGATTTTAACATTATTGATACTGGTGGTATTGAAATTGGAGACGAACCATTGTTGGTTCAAATGCGTGAACAAGCAGATTTAGCTATTGCTGAAGCGGATGTAATTATCTTTATGGTAAATGGCCGCGAAGGAATTACTAGTGCAGATGAAGAGGTTGCGAAAATACTTTTCCGATCTAAAAAACCTGTCGTTCTTGCAGTAAACAAAATAGATAACTTTGAAATGCAACAAGATATTTATGAGTTCTATTCATTAGGTTTTGGAGATCCATATCCTATATCAGGTTCACATGGATTAGGATTAGGTGACATGCTTGATGAAGTAGTAAAATCTTTTAATGAGCCAGAGGAACAAGAGGAAGATGATGATACAATTCGCTTCTCTTTAATTGGTCGACCTAATGTAGGGAAGTCCTCACTAACAAACAGTATTTTAGGTGTGGAAAATCGAGTCATAGTAAGTGATATTCCGGGAACTACTAGAGATGCTGTAGATACGCCTTTCACTTCAGACGGGAAAGATTATGTAGTCATTGACACTGCTGGAATGAGAAAAAGAGGAAAAGTGTATGAGAGTACCGAAAAGTATAGTGTATTACGTGCATTAAGAGCTATTGAGCGTTCAGATGTCGTTTTAGTCGTAATCAATGGTGAAGAAGGAATTATTGAACAGGATAAGAAAATAGCAGGCTATGCACATGAAGCTGGTAGAGCAGTCATAATTATTGTAAACAAGTGGGATGCAATAGAGAAAGATGAAAAAACGATGAAGGAATTTGAAAAAAATCTTCGAAGTCATTTCCAATTCCTTGATTACGCACCTATTCTATACGTATCTGCTAAAACAACGCAACGCGTGAAGACAATTGTACCGATGATTGATACAGTAGCTGAAAACCATGCAATGCGCGTGCCAACAAACTTGTTAAATGATGTTATCATGGATGCAGTTGCAATGAATCCAACTCCGACAAGTAATACAAAGCGCTTAAAGATTAATTACATGTCACAAGTTGCTGTAAAACCACCGACATTTGTTGTCTTTGTTAATGATCCTGAGTTACTACATTTCTCGTATAAGCGATATTTAGAAAACTCAATTCGTAAAGCATTCGGGTTTGTAGGAACGCCAATAAGAATTATTGCTAGAAAAAAATCTAATTAAAGATTTTTGATGTAAGGAAGTGATTAGATGGAAAAAATCGCAGTTATAGGTGCTGGAAGTTGGGGAACAGCGTTAGCAATTGTGCTTGCAGATAATGGTCATCATGTTAATCTCTACGGAAGGCGTAATGATCAAATACAAGAAATTAATGATAAACATACGAACGAAAAGTATTTACCAGGCATAACTTTGCCTCATAATATTTTCGGTTTATCTTCTCTTCGTCACGCTGTCGAAGATGTTAGCACGATTGTTTTGGTAACGCCAACGAAAGCTATGCGCCAAGTTTTATCTGACTTAAAACAATTACTAACTAAGAAAGTCACCATTGTTCATGCTAGTAAGGGAATTGAACCGGAGACTCATAAAAGAATTTCAGAAATGATTGAGGAAGAAATACCAAGTGAATATTTAAATGCTGTGGTTGTTTTATCGGGCCCTAGTCATGCAGAGGAAGTTAGTCGCCGGATGCCAACAACTGTTACAGTTTCTTCGAATAATGCTAATGCGCAAGAACTTATACAGGACTTATTTATTAATTCTAATTTTCGTGTATATACAAATGCAGATGTCATCGGTGTAGAGCTTGGTGGAGCATTAAAGAATATTATTGCATTAGGTGCTGGTTTAGCTGATGGCCTTGGACATGGTGATAATGCTAAAGCGGCATTAATAACTCGTGGATTAGCTGAAATAGCGAGGTTAGGAACGAAAATGGGTGCTAATCCGTTAACTTTTGCTGGATTAACTGGAATTGGTGATCTAATTGTTACTTGTACTAGTGTACATAGTCGTAATTGGCGAGCTGGAAATATGCTTGGAAAAGGTAAAAAATTAAATGATGTATTAGAAGACATGGGTATGGCAGTTGAAGGAGTTAGAACTACTAAGGCTGCATATCAACTTGCTAAGAATGTCGGAGTAGAAATGCCGATTACTGAGCAAATTTATGAAGTTTTATTTAATGATAAAGATCCTAAAACAGCATTAGATGAGTTAATGGCAAGAGGAAAAACCAAAGAGTTAGAGGATTTTTCTGAGAAATTGTTTTTATAATATCAGTTGTTCAAAGTATTAATAAACTCACTCACACTCATTCTTTCCATGCATATACTATTTTGAATGTTGATGCAGAGGGAGGATGAATGGTTAAAGACATGTTTGATAAGTATGGGCAATCAAAATGTGTCAGCCAACTTAATTTATTAAACTTAGCTAATAGTGTAAAAGGTGCTAATCTTAAAGAATAGATACAGTTATTTAGCTTGTTACACATGTCAACAAAGCTTTTTAACTATTTATTTCGGTGTCTTTTTAATAACGTCCTACCACTATTATAGTTAAACTATAATGAAACTGTTTTCTTACGGGAATATTTAGTCAACATCTGGAGTAAAATGGCCCCTTTACTCCAGTTTTTTTATGCATTAAACTATAGAAAGTAAGCTGGTATCAAAGAAATAGTAACTAATTTTAATAAATATTTTACATACATAGAAGGAGTGCTAAAGATGTCACTAGGACTAATAAAAATGTGGTTTTCATTGGGTGCAATAGGACTAATGTTTATCGCAGTGATTTCCATCTTAATTAGTAGAACAAAATTAAAAGGCTTTTGGAGGTGGATGTTGTCTACAATTGCTTATGTATGTATGATTGTGGCAGGTTTCATCATGTTCTTTGTCGTATTTTCCGGGCCGGTTCCAGAGTAAGGATGATAAAAATGAAATTATTTTTTAAGACGATACTAATTATCTTTTCTATTGCTATACTTTCGGGATGTTTGTATCCAAGTGATAATTTGCAAAAAAATCGTGTTCCTTATGAAAGTCAGCTTGACTTAGTCCAGTCAGCTATTGACAGATATCAAGAGAATACTGGCGGGTTATTGCCTATTAAACAAAGAGATTTCACAACACCTATCTATCGAAAATATCCGGTAGATTTCACAAAATTAATACCAAATTATTTGCAAGAACCACCAGGTAATTCCTTTGAAAATGGTGGAATTTATCAATATGTATTAGTAAATGTAGATACAAAACCAGAAGTGAAGTTGATCGATTTAGTATCGGTAACAACTGTACAAAGTGTCAAAATGAGATTAGATGCATACAAACTTGAGTATGGCTATCCACCGTTTGAAGGTGCAATTAACAAGCAAGTATTCACTATAAATTACGATGCTCTTGGGTTTAAAACACCGCCGTATGTTGTCAGTCCTTTTACACAAAATAACTTACCAATAGTAGTGAACAGTGAAGGGCAATTAATAATCGATTATCGCCAAGACTTATACCAAAAAATTCAACAATTAGGGTCGATCCCGTATCAAATGGGCGAAGATATTCGTAATATACTAGTAGAAGACTCAGTGTTTGTACCAGTATTTTCTGAGCCTTACACAATTGATGAAAAAAATGAGCCAATATTTTTAATAAAATAGGAATGAACCTTTCTCTCTATCAATATGATGTAAAAGGGAGAAAGGTTTTTTTATTTGACATCCTTTTGCAGGAATATAGAAATCCTTTCAAACTTTTTTTTGTTCCTTGTCATAATTAAATCGGACAACAACATACATATGTATTGTCCTAGCTATTTTCTTTTTATGAAAGGATGTTTCCATCCAAGGAACTTAAATACCGGGAGGGGATTAAGTGGAAAAGGTAGATTTATTTAAAGACATTGCAGAACGCACAGGTGGGGATATTTATTTAGGTGTTGTCGGAGCTGTACGAACAGGGAAATCAACTTTTATTAAAAAGTTTATGGAAACTGTTGTACTACCTAACATCCAAAATGAGTCAGACCGTGTGCGAGCGCAAGACGAGTTACCTCAAAGTGCAGCTGGTAGAACAATTATGACGACAGAGCCAAAGTTTGTTCCAAACCAAGCGATTGCACTTCAAGTAGATGAGGGGCTTGATGTAAACATTCGTTTAGTAGATTCCGTTGGTTACGCCGTACCAAGTGCTAAAGGATATGAAGATGAGAATGGACCACGAATGATTAATACACCGTGGTATGAAGATCCAATTCCATTTCATGAAGCTGCAGAAATTGGTACACGTAAAGTAATTCAAGACCATTCAACATTAGGCGTAGTAATTACTAGTGACGGTTCATTTGGAGAAATTCCTCGTTATGATTATCTAGAATCTGAAGAACGAGTAATTAATGAACTAAAAGAGGTAGGAAAACCATTTATTATGGTCGTTAATACTTCTCGTCCTTATCACCCTGAAACCGAACAACTACGTCAAGAGCTACACGAAAAACATGATATCCCTGTTTTAGCAATGAGTGTTGAAAGTATGACGGAACACGATGTATACAATGTATTACGTGAAGCATTGTATGAATTCCCAGTACTAGAGGTGAACGTAAACTTACCAAGTTGGGTAATGGTGCTGAAAGAGGACCATTGGTTACGTGGAAACTACCAACAATCTGTTAATGAAACAGTAAAAGATATTAAGCGTCTTCGTGATGTTGATAGAGTTGTCGGTAACTTTAGTGAATATGATTTTATTGCTGATGCAAAATTAGCAGGAATCGAAATGGGGTCAGGTGTGGCAGAGATTGACTTATACGCACCAGATAATTTATATGATCAAATTTTAAAAGAAATTGTTGGAGTTGAAATTCGCGGTAAGGATCACTTGCTACAACTTATGCAAGAATTCTCTCACGCGAAGAAAGAGTTTGATCAAGTCTCTGATGCTTTGAGAATGGTAAAACAAACTGGGTATGGAATAGCTGCACCAGCGCTTGAAGAGATGAGCTTAGATGAGCCAGAATTAATTCGCCAAGGATCTCGTTTTGGTGTCCGTATCAAAGCGGTAGCACCGTCCATTCATATGGTCAAAGTGGATGTTGAGTCTGAGTTTGCACCTATCATTGGTACGGAAAAACAAAGTGAAGAATTAATTCGCTACTTAATGCAAGACTTTGAAGATAATCCTTTATCTATTTGGAATTCTGATATCTTTGGGCGCTCTTTAAGTTCGTTAGTTCGTGAGAGTATTCAAGCTAAATTATCATTAATGCCTGAAAATGCTCGTTATAAGCTTAAAGAGACTTTAGAGCGAATCATTAATGAAGGTTCGGGTGGACTTATCGCGATCATCCTATAATAGAAAGGCTTCTACTGGAGCCTTTCTTTTTTTTGTTCTTGCGAACGCTTTCAAAATATGTTATATTTTTTACAATATTTTCTGACAAATTAGTGGAGTTTTAGAAAAAAGTTAATAAAAATAACTAAAAATTTGTTGTTAAATATTGAAAAATAGCTAATCATCAGTTAATATTAGGCTTGGTCATACTAAAAATGACATTTAGTTGTATAGAAACTTGAAAATCTGTACACAAAGAAAGTAACGAGCAATTTTTTAGAGGAGGTGAAAATAATGAACAAAACTGAACTTATCAATGCTGTAGCTGAATCAACTGACCTTTCTAAAAAAGACGCAACTAAAGCTGTTGACGCTGTTTTCGAATCAATTACAAGTGCATTAACTAGTGGTGATAAAGTACAATTAATCGGCTTTGGAAACTTCGAAGTACGTGAGCGTGCTGCACGTAAAGGTCGTAACCCACAAACTGGGGAAGAGATCGAAATCGCTGCAAGTAAAGTACCTGCTTTCAAACCTGGTAAAGCCCTTAAAGATGCTGTTAAATAATTAATACATATTGGGCATATAGAAGCTGCGCATTTTGCGTAGCTTTTTTTTATTGGCTCAAATTTTGTTTGCTTATTTTTGCTTTTATTAATGTTATTATGCTAAAATTTTCACAATGCAACTTTTGTCGAACTAGGGGGTAGAAATAATGTCAGCAGTAAATAAAGAGCAAATTGAACAAGCTGTAAGATTAATTTTAGAAGCAATCGGTGAGGATCCTAACCGTGAAGGGTTATTAGATACACCAAAACGTGTTGCGAAAATGTATACGGAAGTTTTTCAAGGACTTAATGAGGACCCAAAAGAACATTTTGCTACTATTTTTAGTGAAGACCATGAGGAATTAGTGCTTGTGAAAGATATACCATTTTATTCAATGTGTGAACATCATTTAGTACCGTTTTTTGGAAAAGCACATGTGGCTTACATCCCTAAAAATGGAAAGGTTACTGGGTTAAGTAAATTAGCTCGAGCTGTAGAAGCTGTAGCCAAGCGTCCACAATTGCAAGAAAGAATCACATCCACTATTGCTAATTCTATTGTTGAAACGCTTGAGCCACATGGTGTAATGGTAGTTGTAGAGGCTGAGCATATGTGTATGACTATGCGTGGGGTTAAAAAACCAGGTTCAAAGACTATCACATCAGCCGTTCGTGGTATCTTAATGGATGATGCTCCTGCGCGCGCAGAAGTTTTATCTTTAATTAAACAATAAGTAAGACAAAGAAAAGTTGGACAATTGTGTTCAACTTTTTTTATACGACTTAAAAATAGCTTTTGTTTATCGCACTTAATTGGATATGTTATAATTACATGCAAGTATTTTTGTGAAATGTTGGAGGACGAACTGATGTCTTTTAAGCTTCAAAGCATAAAGGAAGAAGTAACACAATTAAATGAGCAAGTGTATAAAAAATGCTCTGTGGCTTATTTAAACAAATATGTAGCATGCCCGATTATTGATGAAGACAAATCTATGTTCTTATATGGTTTGTTAAAGCAAAGTAAGTACCCACATCTTCAAAGTGCTTATATTGCCGTAATGTTAGTGGATTTGGCTTTATCATTACACGAAGCAGTGCCAATTAATAATGAGCATGAAGGAGATGTAAAACATCGTCAGCTCACAGTTCTAGGTGGAGATTATTATAGTAGTCTTTATTATAATGAACTCGCCAAAATAGATGACTTAAATTTAATTAAAAATGTAGCTAGAGCAATTCAAGAAATTAATGAACAAAAGATGAACGTTTATTTGCAAAGGTCTGATGTACTAGAAGATTATTTAAAAGGGATTGAAAAAATCAATGCTTATTTGTTTGCGTCAATTGCAAATGAGTTAAAATGTCCGGAATGGTCACAGTTTGTAGCTTCGTTCTTTTTGTTAAAAGTGCTTATAATGCAACGAAATAATATTATTGATGTTAAAGTTGGACATAAGAAAATGATAGATCAAAATAAGGAAAATATCGATGTGAAAATTAAGGATCTAACAAAGAAAGTAATGATATTACTTCAAAGTAATTTAACTTTGCATCAATTATTTTCTGATTCATTTAAAGAACTTCAAAAATATGAAAATAGATTAGTTAATGCGACGGGAGAAGGCTTGTAAATGGAAACAAAAGAAAAGAAAGTACATCGTGTGTTCGAAGCAATATCAAAAGATTATGATTTTATGAATTCTGTCATTAGTTTTCAACGCCATAAAGCTTGGCGAAAAGATACAATGAAGCGGATGAAAGTTCAAGTCGGTACCAAAGCTTTAGACGTTTGTTGCGGGACAGCAGATTGGACATTAGCTCTTGCAGAAGCAGTAGGACCAACTGGCAGTGTTGTTGGCTTAGATTTTAGTGAAAACATGCTGGCTATAGGAAAAGAAAAAGTAAAAGATAGTCAGATGAACAATATTACTTTAATTCATGGAAACGCCATGGAACTTCCGTTTGAAGATGGGACATTTGATTACGTAACAATTGGTTTTGGTTTACGAAACGTTCCTGATTATCTTCATGTTCTAAAAGAAATGTATCGGGTGCTAAAGCCAGGAGGAATGGTTGTTTGCTTAGAAACTTCTCAACCAACAATGCCTGTTTTTAAACAAGGTTTTACCTTTTATTTCCGATATGTAATGCCTATTTTAGGAAAACTTCTAGCGAAAAGTTATAATGAATACTCTTGGTTACAGGAATCAGCAAATGACTTTCCTGGTAGAGAACAATTAAAAGGGCTTTTCATTCAGGCTGGATTTAAAAATATTAAAATTAAATCATATTCTGGCGGCGTTGCAGCGATGCATTTAGGGCGGAAATAAAAAGGAGTTTAGCAGTTGATTAATGTTAATAAAATTAAGATATTTTTAGAGATGATAAAATTTGAACATACAATATTTGCACTACCATTTGCCTTTCTAGGAGCAATACTAGGGAATGTACTTATCGAAGGAACGTTTCCAACCCTTATGGAGTGGGTATGGATAACGTTAGCGATGGTAGGTGCGCGAACTGCAGCGATGTCATTAAACCGCCTTATAGATGCAAATATCGATAGAGCAAACCCAAGAACTGAAACGAGAGCAATACCTGCTGGACTTCTATCAAAGGTTGAAGTACTAGTATTTACGGCTTTATCCTTCCTTTTATTATTTTATTCTGCCTACCAATTAAATGAGCTGGCGATGTATTTGTTACCAATTGCAGTCTTTTTCTTAGTGATTTATTCTTACACGAAACGCTTTACATGGCTTTGTCATGTTGTTTTAGGTATTACAATAGGACTTGCTCCATTAGGTGGTTGGGTAGGTGCGACAGGTACGTTAACTATTGATGCATTTCTTTTATTTTTAGGCGTAGTGTTTTGGATTGCGGGATTTGACATCATTTATGCTACCCAAGATGCTGACTATGACAGAGAAGTTAAACTTTTTTCTATACCAAGTCGTTTCGGTATTGCAAAAAGCTTAATGATTGCCAGAGCTTTTCATATTGTTGCATTTTTGTTTTTTGCAAGTTTAATATTCACAACTAGTCTCGGCTATATATACGCTTTTGGAGTGTTAGTTTCTGGCTTAATTATGACATATGAACATTCTTTAGTCTCGGCAAAGGATTTATCAAAACTGAATGTAGCTTTCTTCACAATGAACGGTATCTTAAGTATCGTCATGTTTATTTTCACATTAGGAGATATATTATTATGAAAAAAATATTCGCAGTCGGAATTACTGGAGCAAGTGGTGGCATTTATGGTGTAACATTAGTTCAGCAGTTATTACTTGCAGGCCATAAAGTACATTTAATTGTAACTGAAGCAGGTTGGCAAGTTTTCAAGGAAGAACTAGATTGGGATACAACTGATCGTGATAAGTTAATGAAAAAACATTTTCCAATTGAAAATAATGCTGAACTGCATTATCATACATTACGTGATTTTAATGCTCCAATAGCTAGTGGCTCATACCAATGTGATGGAATGATCATTATTCCATGTTCAATGGGAACGTTATCTGGAATAGCACAAGGAGCATCTGGTAACTTGTTAGAAAGAGCTGCAGATGTTATGTTAAAAGAGCGCAAGAAGTTAATTTTAGTTCCAAGAGAAACGCCGTTACATGCGATTCACCTTGAAAATATGCAAAAAGTAGTTCAAGCTGGTGGACAAGTATTACCAGCCATGCCTGGATTCTATCATAAACCGAAATCGTTAGAAGATATTGTGAACTTTTTAGTAGGCAAAGCATTAGACAACTTAGGAGTAGAACATCATTTATTTACCCGCTGGGGGGATTGACATGCCATTAAATGTAGGAGAAATAACCTATACTAATATATTACCGTTATATTATTATGTTAATCGAAGTAAACTTGCAAAAAATGATATTTCATTCGTACCGCAAGTGCCTGCCCATCTTAATCTTGCAATGAAAACAGGTGTAATAGATGTAGGTGCCATTTCATCTTTTGCATATGGACAAAATTATAAAGAATACGAACTATTTCCAGACCTTTCCGTTTCATCTTTTGGGAAAGTAGGATCTATCTTTTTATTCTCGAAACTTCCCATAGAAAAATTGAATGGTGCTTCAATAGCATTAACATCAAGTTCAGCTACTTCTGTGCATTTATTAAAGATTATTTTAAAAGAATTTTATTCTATAAATGCTAACTATGAAACAGTAAAACCTGAACTTCAGCAAATGCTAAAATCAAATGAAGCATGTCTTCTTATTGGTGATGATGCTATTGAGGCATTATGGAATAAAGATGATGAAAACTTATATATGTATGACTTGGGAGAAATTTGGACTAAGTTTACTAATCTGCCAATGACATTTGCTGTAGTTGCTGTTCGAAAAGCAATTTTAGCAAAAGAAAGATCGGCTGTTTCTATACTTTTTGATGAAATGAAAGAAAGTAAGGAATTGTCATTAAGAAATGGATTTTTACCGATGATTAAAGATATTAAAACAAAACATCGAGGTAATTATCGTTTTTGGGAAAATTACTTTGCTGGATTAGATTATCATTTTCAAGAGAACCAGTTTCGTGGCTTACAACACTATTATGAGTTATGTTTTAAGCATGGGTTTATTGAACAAGTTCCGAAGCTTTCGTTTGTAAATGATTATGCACATACTCATTCTATGTAAATAAGGGGAAAGCAATGGATTTAAAACAAATATACTTTCATTTACGTTCGGATATTCAAAAGATTGAAAACTCGCTTGAACAATCTGTCTACTCTTCTAATCCAATCTTAACTGAGGCATCAGTCCACCTGTTGAAGGCTGGGGGGAAACGTATCCGCCCAGTCTTTGTATTGCTAGCTGGAAAGTACGGCACTTATTCTATGAATAGGTTGTTGTCTGTCGCTGTGCCGCTAGAATTAATTCATATGGCGTCACTAGTCCATGATGATGTAATTGATGATGCTGATTTAAGGCGTGGAAGTAAAACAATTAAAGCGAAATATGACAACAAAGTTGCAATGTATTGTGGAGACTATATTTTTGCAAGAGCTCTTGAGCAAATTATTAAGATTGAAGATAAGGAAGCTCATGAGGTTCTTTCAAAAGGAATTGTTCAAATGTGTTTAGGTGAAATTGAACAAATCCGTGATCATAATGATGTAAATGTAAGTTTAAAAACATATCTACGAAGAATTAAGCGTAAAACATCATTACTAATAGCGATAAGCTGCAAATTAGGAGCAATTGCAACTGGAGCTCCAAGAAAGGTTTATCAAGGACTTTACCGTTACGGATATTACGTGGGCATGGCTTTTCAAATCTCTGATGATATCTTAGACTTTACTGGAACGGAAGAACAATTGGGAAAACCTGCTGGTGGCGACTTGAGGCAAGGGAATATTACATTGCCAGCAATCTATGCTCTTGAAAATAATGAACATTTCAGAGACTTAATGAACGATATTAAATTAGGAAATAGATCGACTGATGCATATAACGAAGCTATCGATCTTGTGAAGAGTTCCGGTGGGATTGACTATGCGAGGCAAATGAGTGAAACTTATTTGCAAAAAGCATATAACGAATTAGACAAGTTGCCAAATATAGCTGCAACAAAATCATTACGTCAAATAGCAACTTATATCGGGACGCGGAAGTATTAAAAAAATAATAGCAATACTTGTCCATTGCATGGTATAGTAAAGTTTGATAAAATGCTAGATGGCAGATGCCTAATACATATTGAGAGTGAGGACTTTATCATGGAAAGAACTTTTTTAATGGTAAAACCAGATGGTGTACAACGTAACCTTATCGGTGAAATTGTATCTCGTTTTGAAAAAAAAGGTTTCAAATTAGTTGGAGCTAAATTAATGACAATTCCAACTGAATTAGCAGAAGAGCATTACGGTGAGCATAAAGAGCGTCCATTCTTTGGCGAACTAGTTGACTTCATCACTTCAGGTCCTGTTTTTGCAATGGCTTGGGAAGGTGAAAATGTTATCTCTACTGCACGTACTATGATGGGTGCTACAAACCCTAAAGACGCTGCACCAGGAACTATCCGTGGTGATTTCGGTGTAACTGTTGGGAAAAACATCATTCATGGTTCAGATGCTCCTGAAAGCGCTGTACGTGAGCTTGGTTTATTCTTCTCTGAAGAATTTAATTCTTATGACAAGCAAATCGACGGTTGGATTTACTAATTAGAAACCAGTCATTATGACTGGTTTTTTCTTTTACATAAAAATAGTGTATAACATTTTTATAAGGTGACTACTTCTAAAAATGTGATAAAGTCCTTTTTATCATACATATAGCTGAAATTTTCCTAATTCATATAGTCATACTAATAAAAAAACGGGGTGTTGCATAATGAGATACTTTACAGCAGGTGAGTCGCATGGACCACAGCTAACTGCAATTATTGAAGGAGTCCCTGCCAACCTTTCCTTAAGTACTGATGATATAGATGTTGAATTAATTAGGCGCCAAAAAGGATATGGGCGTGGAAGAAGAATGCAAATTGAAAAAGATCGTGTGCAAATCGTAAGTGGAGTGCGCCACGGGAAGACGTTGGGTTCACCAATTACTCTTGTAGTTGAGAATAAAGATTGGAAGCATTGGACATCAATCATGGCAATAGAACCATTACCGTCAGAAGAAAGTGACGAAGTTAAACGAAAAATATCACGCCCAAGACCAGGCCATGCAGATTTAGCAGGAGCAATTAAATATGGACATCGCGATATGAGAAACGTCCTTGAACGTTCATCTGCTCGAGAAACGACAATCCGTGTTGCAGTTGGTGCTGTAGCTAAAACAATATTGAAACAGTGCAATATTAATATTGCTGGTCATGTTGTCGAAATAGCGGGCATAACTGCAGAAGAGCAATCTTATGCAACCCTAGATGAACTAAAAGAACGTACTGAAAATTCACCAGTTAGATGTTTTGATGTAAAAGCAGAGAAAAAAATGATGGAAGCAATTGACGAAGCAAAAAATGCTGGAGATTCCATAGGAGGAATTGTAGAAGTCATTGTCGAAGGAATCCCTACAGGTTTAGGAAGTTATGTTCATAATGATCGTAAATTGGATAGTAAAATTGCCCAAGCGATGATCAGCATTAATGCATTTAAGGGTGTTGAATTTGGCTTAGGTTTTGAAATGAGTAAACTACCTGGAAGTAAGGTACATGATGAAATCATTTGGAACAAAGAAAAAGGCTACGAAAGAAGAACGAACCGATTAGGTGGATTTGAAGGTGGTATGACTACAGGTATGCCAATCATTGTTAGAGGAGTAATGAAGCCTATTCCAACACTGTATAAACCACTACAGAGTGTGGATATTGAAACAAAAGAACCATATTTAGCTAGTATTGAGAGGTCCGACAGCTGTGCAGTACCGAGTGCTAGTGTTGTTGCAGAAGCTGTTGTAGCAATTGAAGTAGCCAAATCGATATTAGAAACATATGGAGTGGACAGAATGGATCAACTTATTGAACGTGTTGAACAAGCCCATAAGTGGGCGAAGGAGTTTTAAAGGATGTATCCACTAACCATTACGACAGAAACGAAAACATACCCAATCTATATTGGTCACCAGTTACGCTTTCAAGTGAAGTCAATGCTACAAGAAAACACAATTTCATTTGATAAGATATTGGTTATTACAGATGATAATGTTGCTCCATTATATTTAGATGATGTCATACGCTCTTTTAATAGTGATATTGTATACTCATATATTGTAAAAAATGGAGAACAAGCCAAATCATTTAATAACTACATACACATTCAAACGTATGCGATCGAAAGAAACTTAACACGCAATTCGCTAATCATTGCTCTCGGTGGTGGAGTGATTGGTGATTTAGCAGGGTTTGTCGCGGCGACATTTTTAAGAGGAGTAAATTACATTCAAATGCCTACTACAATACTTGCGCATGATAGTGCTGTTGGTGGAAAAGTAGCAATAAATCATGATTTAGGTAAAAATTTAATTGGCTCATTTTATCAACCGGCAATGGTTATGTATGATTTAGAGACGCTGCAAACATTACCAAGACGCCAGCAATTAGCAGGTTTTGCAGAGTTAATTAAACATGCTCTCATCGATGAAGACAATTCGTTGCTTACGAAGCTACAATATCAATCGCTTGAACAATTATTTACGGATAAGGTATTTCTTAGTGAAGCTCTGTATCAAGGGATGAAAGTTAAAGCAACAATTGTTAATAAAGATGAAAAGGAAGCTGGTATTAGAAAGTATTTGAATTTTGGTCATACACTAGGACATGCCATTGAATCGGAAACAAACTATCGAGTTTTACACGGAGAAGCTGTTATTATTGGTATGCTCTTTGCTTTATATGTAAGTGAGATTCATTTTAATAAAGACTTAAATTTTAAAGGATTAAAATCATGGTTTGAAAAACTTGGTTATGAAACGCATCTACCGACTACGCTCAATCCTGAAGATTTAGTAGTACAGATGAAAAAAGATAAAAAAGTGACAGATAATCAAATTAATATGGTTTTACTTGAGGAGATAGGAAAGCCTACTCTCCAAACATTTAATGATGAAACGATAAAACAATTTCTTGAGAATTTTTATAGCGAGTAATAAAAAAGATTGTCCCCCTTGCATATACATCAATATACGTTACGCGCTTATCTATATAAAAGGGGGACAAATTTATGCATTTAAAGTCGAGAATTACAAAATTAGGAGTTTATCAAGCAGGGAAGCCAATAGAAGAAGTACAAAAAGAGTATGGTTTAAAAAAGGTAATAAAGCTTGCTTCTAACGAAAATCCATATGGTTGTTCACCTACAGCAATTGCTGCTGGAAATCAATTTTTAAATGAGTTGGCAATCTATCCTGATAGCAACGCAACTCTTCTGAAAAGTAAATTAGCGAGCCACCTAAATGTAAAAGAAACTCAATTCTTACTTGGCAACGGATCAGATGAAATTATTCAATTGCTCTGTCGGAGCATTTTACACGAGGGTACCAACTCTGTGATGGCTGATATCACATTCCCGCAATATAAGCATAATAGCTTAGTTGAAGGTGCAGAGGTTCGTGAAATTCCTCTAATTGATGGATATCATGACTTAGATGGAATGGCACATGTTATTGATGAACAAACAAAAATAGTATGGATTTGTAACCCAAACAATCCTACTGGAACATATGTCAATGAGAGTTCATTGCGTGCCTTTCTAAATAAGGTCCCTTCTACTTGTCTCGTGGTTATTGATGAAGCGTATGTAGAATATGCTGCTGCCCTTGATTTTCCACAATCAATTTCACTACTAGAAGAATTCGATAATGTCCTTCTTTTACGTACATTCTCTAAAGGATATGGACTTGCATCATGCCGAGTAGGTTATGCAATAGGAAATGAAAAGTTAATGGGTAGTTTAAATATCGTAAGAGCCCCATTTAATGTTGGAAGACTTAGTCAAGCAATTGCTACGGCTGCTTTAGATGATCAAGCATTTATACAAGAGACACACATAAAAAATAGAACTGAAATGGAAAGGTATTATCATTTCTGTGATCAAAAAGGGCTGGCCTATTTCCCATCGCAGACAAATTTTTTACTCTTTGAAGTGAAACAATCGGGAGAAATACTGTTTGAAAAGCTTTTAAGAGAAGGTATTATCATTAGACCTGGTGAAAAATTAGGTTATCCAAATTATATTAGGGTAACGATAGGTAAAAAAGAAGAGAATGACATTGTGTTATCAACGTTAGATAAGTTTATTACTAGCTAGGAAGTGAAACGATGACAACTAGGAAGATTACAAATTCTTCGCAAGGTATACATGGTACAATTTCTGTTCCAGGAGATAAATCAATTTCTCATCGCGCTCTTATGTTTGGTGCCATTGCACACGGAGAAACTGTTATCCATGGTTTTTTAAAGTCGGAAGATTGTATAAATACAATGAAATGTTTACAACAATTACATGTAAAGATAGAAGAAAAAGATGATGTTGTAATTGTCTATGGAAAAGGGTTTGAAGGATTAGAAAAACCTGAGCGCACTTTATATGTTGGCAATTCAGGAACTACGATCCGTTTACTATTAGGTATTTTGGGTACACTTCCTTTTGAAACAGTTATTACTGGTGACGATTCTATTAAAAAACGTCCGATGGACCGCGTAGTCAAGCCACTTTCAAAGACTGGTGCTTTGTTTTCTGCTAATAAGGCGCCAATCGTCGTTTCTGGGACAAATACGAAAGGGATCACGTATGACTCACCTATTGCTAGCGCTCAAGTGAAATCTTCAATCCTACTTGCAGCACTAAATAGTGTTGGGACTACTAATGTAAGTGAGCCTAAACCATCTAGGGATCATACGGAACGTATGCTTTCCCATTTTAATGTTTCTTACCAAAAAAAAGAAAATATGATATCCCTAATAGGAAAGCAAAAATTAACTGGCCGTGAAATTAATGTACCTGGAGATATATCCTCAGCTGCTTTTTTTATAGCTGCAGCTATAATTACTCCTAATAGTAGTCTTGAGATACATAACGTCGGTTTAAATGAAACTAGAACGGGTATTATTGATATATTGCTAAAAATGGGTGCTAATATAACGATTTCAAATCACAGTAAAATGAATGGGGAAGAAGTAGGAACCATACACGCAGAATATTCTCCTAATTTAAATAGTGTTGAAATCTGTGGTGAAACTATTCCGCGTTTAATTGATGAGATCCCTATTCTTGCACTAGTTGCCACACAAGCAAATGGCATGACAGTGATTAAAGATGCAAGTGAATTAAAGGTGAAGGAAACAAATAGAATTACGGCAGTGGCTGATGAATTAACTAAATGTGGGGCAAAAATTGAACCGACAAATGATGGTATGACTATTGTAGGTAAAAGTACTTTGCAACATGCTAATGTGACTAGTCATGGAGATCACAGAATAGGAATGATGTTAGCTATTGCTGGACTTATTGCTGACGGTGGGATGACTATTGAGGATGCGGAAGCAGTATCTGTGTCATATCCGCATTTTTTTGAAGAATTAAATAATATTATGGCATAAAAATACTTAAACGAATTCGTAGTAAAGGTGAAGATAAACGATGGAACAATTACAAGATGCAGTAGCTTTAGTCGAGCAAGGTAAAGTTGAAGAAGGTATGCAAAAAATAGATCAAATCGCTCTTCATTGCGACGATCAAACAAAATATGATATTGCACTGTTATATTACGATTGGGGAATAATGGATAAAACGAAAGAACTTGTGGAACAACTTTTTCTAAATTATCCTGACGAAGCGGAATTACAAATATTTATGGCGGAAGTTTTAGTTGAATTAGGCGAAGAAGATGAGGCAATTGATTATTTGCTTGAAATTTCCACAGAGAATGAAAGTTATCCAAGAGCTTTGTTATTATTAGCAGATTTATATCAAGCTCAAGGGCTAGAGGAAGTTGCTGAACAAAAACTAAAAGAGGCAAAACGAGTAAAACCCAATGAACCTATCATTACATTGGCTTTAGCAGAATTTTACTTATCACATGGTCATGTCAAGAAAAGTATACCGCTCTACGAATCATTGTTAGAGAATAAAAAAGAGCTAAGCAGCTACCATATCCCACTTAAACTAGCTGAAGCTTATAGTGCTAGTGCGATGTGGTTAGAGGCATTGCCATATTATGAAGAAGGTTTAGATGATTATACCGATTTTGATGCTTTAAACCGATACGGCTTTACATTATTTAAGCTTGAAAAATATGAAAGAGCGATTGAGATTTATGAAAAGCTAAAATCTCTTGATTACGAATACGCAACGGTATACATACAATTAAGTGCAGCATATGAGGCTGTTGAAAATTATGAACAAGCTTTAGATCAGCTAGAACAAGGGATGAAAGTGGATGAATTTAATCCTGAGTTATACTCAAAAGCAGGAACTTTAGCATTAAAGTTAAAAGACGAAGAGCGAGCGGAAAAACACTTAAGAAATGCACTAGTATTAGATCCAGCTGAACATAATGCAACTGAAGCGCTATGCGCACTGTTTAGAAGACAAGAACGTTCGGAAGATATAATCGAATTATTATCATCTATAAATGAGCTTGGTGAAAGTAACCAAATGTTTGAATGGGAGCTTGCCTCTGCACAAAATAAATTAGAAAATTTTTCGGAAGCATTAAAACACTATGAGAATGCATATAATGTTCTTAATAACAATCTTGAATTTCTAGAAGAGTATGGTCAGTTCTTAGTTGAAGAAGGTAACCTTAAAAAAGCATTAGACATTTACAAAGAAGCAACTAAGTTACCAGGGGATACTACTCACGTTCAAGAAAGAATTCAAGAATTAACAGAGCGTCTACAAGCTTGGTAGACTAAACAAGATTATAAAATGGAGGGAGTAAAACATGCTAAGCTCTATTTCTGTCCAAGAAAAGAAGGAGTTTTTGCAATGGTTTCTTTCCGAGTATCAGTTAAAGCGGCGGGAATGTGTTTGGATTTTAAATTATTTAATGAGTCGTGAGAGCGTTATGGCAAATGTTCACTTCGTAGAAAAATCGATGTATTGTCCACGCGGTATGATAATGTCTACTCATTGTGTTGATGATGCACCATTTCGTTTTTATAAAGAAAATGTGGTGACTACAGACCCTGAAAAGACATTCCACGACATTCGATTAAATCAACAAGATGAACTGTATATCCAACTTAACTTTAAAAGCGCTATGACTAGTCCGCATTATGCTGCTGTTTTAGAAGAAAACCCATTTATACCTAAACATTTAAAATCTAACAAAGAATATCGTAAGCTTGCTGCGCGTATTGCAGATGAATCTATTGCCATCTACCAACGTGAAAAACTGTTAAAAGCTATTGATTTAGCATTAGACAATCATGATAAAAAACAGTTTGAGATTTTGACTGAAAAATTAAAAGCCTATGAACAACCCCTAAAGCAATAAGCTAAGGGGTTGTTTTTATTTGGAGAATTTTTTCTGTTTTGGAATAAATTTTTTAAAGTGAGACATTTTAAGAGAATGAAATAGAAGTATTGCGTATTTTTTCCGTATTCTTTAAGATAGGTAATGGAATTGATATCTTAAAGGAGTTGCTACGATGAAATGGCAAACAAAAGATGTAGATGAATACTTTCATGCAAGAGAGTATATAGACACAGCAATTATTCCATTACTTCCAATTCAATGGAATGATGAGTTGAAATCTTCAGTAGCTATGGGTGAGTTTATCTCTCTTATTAGTGAAGGATTAGAGAGGCAGTTACGAGGTAGAGTCTATTTATTACCGAGCTTTTCATATGTGAAAAGTGAAGACCGCTTAAACATATTACCAAACTTGCTATCAATAGAGACTGAGTTAAAGGAAAATGGAATAAAGCATATCATCTACTTAACATGTGATAGTGATTGGAAGCGAGTAGAGGAAAAGTTAGCAACATTAATATGGTTGCCTTCATTACCATTACAGCATGTAAAACAAGAAAATAAACTATCTATCTTAGAAGAACAAGTTAAGGAAGTAATGAAACTTGTAATGGATGAATGGAAAACATAAAGTGGTTCATGAACTTGTTGACATTGTAGAAGAAATTACGCTATTATTGGTATGTCCTAGTAATTAAAGTGTAAATTATTGTCTAAAAAAACTGACTTTATCATACAGCAAAGAGGGGGGAAATCAATGAGTGAAAAAGGTCACAATGTGTCAAGACGTCAATTTCTAAACTATACTCTTACAGGAGTTGGAGGATTTATGGCAGCTGGTATGATTATGCCAATGGTTCGTTTTGCAATAGATCCTGTTTTGAAAAAAGGTGTAGATACTGAATTAGTAACAACGAAGTTAAAAGAAGCTGACATAACGAATGAGCCACAAAAAATAGACTTTACAGTTAACCAAGTCGATGGGTGGTACGAGTCAGACGTTTCGATGTCTGCATGGGTTTATAAAGATGAACAGGGCAAAATTGTTGCACTTTCGCCAGTTTGTAAACACTTAGGATGTACTGTTAACTGGAATGGTGATCCTGCTAACCAAAATGAATTTTTCTGTCCATGCCATTTAGGTCGTTATACAAAAGATGGAGTGAATGTTGCTGGTACAGCACCATTAGGCCCACTAGATGTGTATGAACATGAAGTCAGAGATGGCTGGTTATACTTAGGGAAAGCAAAACCACATCCAAAAGCATAGTTAATAAGGAGGTGCAGATCATTATGTTACAAAAGATTTATGATTGGGTAGATGAGAGGTTAGATATAACTCCTTTATGGCGCGACGTTGCTGACCATGAAGTACCAGAACACGTTAACCCTGCTCATCACTTTTCAGCATTTGTATACTGCTTTGGCGGATTAACATTCTTTATTACCGTCATCCAGATTCTTTCAGGTATGTTCTTAACGATGTATTACACACCTGATATTATAAATGCTTATCAATCTGTTTATTATTTACAAAATGAAGTAGCTTTCGGAGTTATCGTTCGTGGTATGCACCACTGGGGAGCTAGTTTAGTTATCGTAATGATGTTCTTACATACATTGCGTGTATTCTTCCAAGGTGCTTACAAAAAGCCACGTGAATTAAACTGGGTAGTAGGTGTATTAATCTTTATGGTAATGATGGGACTTGGTTTCACAGGTTACTTATTACCATGGGATATGAAAGCACTATTTGCTACAAAAGTTGGATTACAAATTGCAGAAGCGGTTCCTTTAATCGGACCGATGACGAAAACATTATTATCGGGGCATCCAGAAATTATTGGAGCCCAAACGCTAACACGTTTCTTTGCAATTCATGTTTTCTTCCTTCCAGCAGCATTACTTGGCTTAATGGGAGCACACTTCTTAATGATTAGAAAACAAGGGATTTCAGGCCCGCTATAAAATACGCGCTTACGAGAAAAGGAGGGAGATCATGCATCGCGGAAAAGGTATGAAATTTGTTGGCGACTCCCGAGTTCCAGCAGAACGAAAGCCAAACATCCCAAAGGATTATTCCGAATATCCTGGTAAAACAGAAGCCTTTTGGCCAAACTTTCTTTTAAAAGAATGGATGGTAGGTGCTGTTTTCTTAATTGGTTACTTAGTATTAACGGTTGTACATCCATCTCCATTAGAACGAATGGCTGATCCGACTGATACAGGGTATATCCCATTACCAGATTGGTATTTCTTATTCTTATATCAATTATTAAAATATGAATTTGCCGCAGGTCCTTACACTGTCATTGGTGCGGTTGTAATGCCTGGATTAATGTTCGGTGCGTTAATGCTTGCTCCATGGCTTGATAAAGGCCCAGAGCGTCGTCCAAACAAACGTCCGATCACAGTAGCGTTAATGTTACTATCATTAATGGCAATTGTTTACTTAACATGGGAGTCTATTGCTCATACAAACTGGGAAAAAGTTGCTGAGCAAGGTAAGATTGTCGATGCTGTTGAAGTTGATAAAGAAGATCCTGCCTATGCTATTTTCCAAGGACAAAGTTGTATTACTTGTCATGGTGATAATATGCAAGGTGTATCAGGATTAGGAGTTAATCTACATGGTAAAGGATTAACTGTAGAAGAAATTAAAGATATTGCAATAAACGGTATAGGGCAAATGGCTGCAAATCAGTTTAACGGAACTGAAGAAGAGCTTCAACAACTTGCTGAATTTATTGCTAAATACCAAGAGTAATAACAAAAAGCTGACATTTGTCGGCTTTTTTTCACATCTAAAGAAGGATTGTTATTCATATATGTACCTCAAACTGTAAAAAGAAAGGAGAAAAGTCGATGGTTTCTTACTTCTTAAAAATGTTAACAAACAGATGGCTACTATGGTTGCTCTTGATTATTAACATTTTAGGGACAATTTACGGATATTATTGGTATCGTTTTCAACTTGAAGATACACCTAGCCATTTCTATGTCTTTGTCCCAGATAGTCCTACTGCAAGTTTGTTTTTCGTATTTGTTCTAATTGCCTTTTTAAGAGGAAAGAATACGCCTTTTTTTGAAGCTTTAGCTATCGTTACTTTATTTAAATACGGTATATGGGCGGTCGGTATGAATCTTGGAGGGTGGTATGTTAATGGTTTTATTCGACCTGAATCTATCATGCTGATCTTTTCTCATTTTGCGATGGCAGTTCAAGCGCTGTTATATGCTCCGTACTATCGCATGAGATTATGGCATCTTGTATTTGCTGCAATTTGGACTTTACATAACGATGTGATTGATTATGTGTTTTTCATGGTTCCACGTTATTCGCCTTTAATTGAATACACAGATATCATTGGTTACATCACATTTTGGTTAAGTTTGATTTCAATCTATATTGCTTATAGATTTGGGATCAAAGCGAGAAGACAAGTGCTTTAAATTGTACTCATAGGTCTACTCTTGTCCAATTTTACATACATATATTGTAGAAATGGATAAAGAGGTGGGACAGTTGAAATTCATTAAACAATTTTTTATCATTGGAATCATTTCATTACTTTCCTTTACATTAAACATAAGTTCTACATTCGCTCATCATGATGTAGATCATGTAACAAAAAAGCAATTAAGTCATCTGGCAGACAAAATTTATCTTTTTGTCAAAAATGAAAAATATGATGAAGCGAGCGTAGTCTTAATGACTTTTGCAAAAGAGTTTTCAAAAGTAGAGGAAGATGAATTAAAAATATCCACACTTGACTTAGAAATGCTTGCCTTGTCATACCAAAACTTAGAACAAATACTTTCACAAGAAAACGTAGAGAAAACGATAGCATTTCGTCAAGTAACTGAATTTCGTCTTTTATTAGATGCACTAACAACATCTTACCAACCACTTTGGGTCGAGAAAGAAACCGTTGTTAAAAGTACATTCCAAAATATGAATGAATCGTTATTAAGTGGAAATAATGTTGCGTTTCAAACGAGTTTAAATGAATTTTTATCAGTATACGATGTATTATATCCAGCTTTATTTGTGGACTTAACTACTGAACAGTTAGAGAAAATTGATGGTCACGTTCAATTCTTAGACAAGTATAGAGCTACTTTCGCTCAGAACGAGAAGGCTACAGAACATTTTGCAATTATTAAAAGCGATTTTGATGCTCTTTTTGCAGGTGAATTAGAAGACGATGAAGCCGACCCTTCCTTAATTTGGGTAATGTTTTCTGTCGGTGGAATTATTTTTGCCTCATTATGTTTTGTCGGTTGGAGAAAATATAAGAGTGAAAAGATCGAGAAAAGCAAAAAAGTAAGAAATCGCTAAATTTTGTGGTAAAATAAAAAGAAAAAGAAAGATTAAAGGGGTTTAAGTTATATGTCATTTCTTATTTACATCGGATTAATCATCCTAATTCCTTTATTTGCACAAATGAAAGTGAAACGTGCATATAAAAAGTATTCAAAAGTGCCAAGTTCTTCTGGAATGACTGGTGCTCAAGTAGCAAGACGTATCTTGGATCAAAATGGTTTATATGATGTTACTGTAGAGGAAGTTGGCGGTACTCTATCTGACCACTATGACCCACGTAGTAAAACAGTACGTCTTTCATCTGCAAATTATCACGGGCATTCTGTTGCTGGTGCTGCAGTTGCTGCACATGAAGTAGGACATGCAATGCAAGATGCAGAAAATTATGCGCCATTAAAGATTCGTTCTTCTTTAGTACCTGTAGCTAGTTTTGGATCTAATTTTTCATGGATATTAATTTTAATAGGTATTTTTGCACAAATTTCAGGTTTACTTCTTTTAGGTATTGTTTTTATGGCAGGAGCAGTGTTGTTCCAATTAGTTACACTACCAGTTGAATTTAATGCAAGTAGTCGTGCGATGGAGCAAATTGTCTCTGTTGGGGTAATTAGAAACAATGAAGAAAGAGAAACGAAGAAAGTATTAGATGCAGCAGCTTTAACATATGTAGCAGCAGCACTTGTAGCAGTACTTGAATTAGTTCGTTTAATCCTTATTTATACTGGTATGACAAGTGACGAATAATAAATAAAAATATAAAAACCTCGCCATTTTGGCGAGGTTTTTTATTTTTCAATCGGGTTTTTGTTTTCATCTAGTGTAAATCCTTCACCCAGAACATCGTGGACTTCAGTTACAGCAACAAAAGCATGGGGATCAACTACTTTAATAATGTTCTTCAACCTAACGATTTCATTTTTTCCTACTACACAATACAACACTTCTCTCGGGGCACCTGTGTATGTCCCTTTTCCATTTAATAGTGTTGCGCCACGATCCATTTTATCTAGTATATGCATGGCAATTTCTTCGTTTTTCTCAGAAATTATCATTGCACCACGTGCTGCATATGCCCCTTCCTGCATAAAGTCAATAACTCTAGCTCCGATAAATACTGCTAGTAATGTATACATGGCTTCGCGATAATTCAAGTAAAGTAAAGATGATAATATTACGATTGCATCGAAAAGGAACATTGTACGTCCCATACTCCAACCAAAATACTTGAAACTAAGGCGAGCAATAATATCGACACCACCAGTCGTTCCTCCATAGCGGAAAATAATCCCAAGCCCTACACCAATAAAAACGCCAGCAAATAATGCAGCAAGTGTCATGTCTTCATGTAGTGGAATTGAAATGAACTTGTGATTTTCAAACACCCATAAAAAGATAGAAACAGCGACTGTGCCGATTACTGTATAGATAAATGCATTTCTTCCAAGTAACTTCCATCCGATAAAAAATAATGGGAGGTTTAACAATAAGTTTGTTAATCCTAAGTCAAAATCAAATAAAAAGTGCAAAATTAAGGTGATTCCAGTAAAACCACCTTCTGCTAGATTGTTTTCAATATTAAAATGAACAATTCCAAATGAGAAAATTAGTGCGCCGAAAAGGATAAATAATATGTTCTTTACTCGAATTGAAAAACTCATGTTGGACCTCCTAAATATGTATGCGGTTTCATCATAGCAAATCTTTTTAATTCTCACAATGAAACATTTTTAAGTTTATTATTTGTCAACTGGGCTTTATTTAGCTAACATGGAAGAAGAAATGATATAAAGGTAGTGATTAAATGAAGAAAACAATGGAAGAAATCCAAATAGAGGTTGATCAATACATATCACAATTTAAAGAAGGTTACTTTTCACCATTAGCTATGCTTGCAAGAATGACTGAGGAATTAGGGGAACTAGCTAGAGAAGTTAATCATTATCATGGTGAAAAACCAAAAAAGTCTTCAGAGGATGATAATACGATAGAACAAGAACTAGGTGACATGCTGTTCGTATTAGTATGTTTTGCAAACTCTTTAAATGTCGATTTAGAAAAATCGTTTGATACTGTCATGAATAAATTTAATACTCGTGATAAAGATCGTTGGACAAGGTTGGAGGAAAAGATTGATGAGTAATACTTTGATTAATATCGTAGTAGCGGGTCCGAGAGGGAAAATGGGCAGTGAAACATTAAGACTAATCGAACAAACAGAACACTTCAATTTAGTAGGTTGTTTAGACCGAAAAAATGAGCAAATGAAAGTAAAAGATATTGAAGGGTTACCTAATTTGGATGCTCCAATTTATACAGATATAAATCAATGTTTTACTGAGCTGAGACCTGATGTGTTTATTGATTTTACAACATATGAAGCAGGGAAGAAAAACATGGTAACTGCACTGGAGTTCGGAATAAGGCCGGTTATTGGTTCTTCTGGGTTTACGGAGGATGATGAAAAGGAATTAAAAACATTAACTCGCGAGAAAAGTCTCGGTGCAATCATTGCTCCCAATTTTGCTTTAGGGGCAGTCCTAATGATGAAATTTGCTCAAATGGCAGCTAAACACTTTCCAGATGTAGAAATTATTGAACAGCATCACGATGGTAAACTAGATGCTCCATCTGGGACAGGTATAAAAACTGCTGAAATGATAGCAGCTGTTCGAACAGAAAAGAAACAAGGAAATCCAGACGAAAAAGAGTTAATAGAAGGGGCGAGAGGTGCTGATATTCAAGGAATTAAACTCCATAGTATCCGTTTACCTGGATTAATTGCCCATCAAGAAGTTTTATTTGGTGCAGAAGGGCAAACGTTGAAAATTCGCCATGATTCATTAAATAGAACATCATTTATGAGTGGAGTTAAACTTGCAGTAGAGACTGTTATGCACTTAGATGATCTCGTTTATGGGTTAGAAAATATTATAGAATAGGTGATGGAAATGAAAATTGCATTGATTGCTCATGATCATAAAAAAAGCGATATGATTCAATTCGCTATCGCATATGCTCCAATTTTAATGGAACATGAATTATTTGCTACTGGAACGACAGGAACGAAAATAATGGAGGCGACGAAGTTAAAAGTTCATCGTTTTCAATCTGGTCCTTTAGGCGGTGACCAAGAAATAGGGGCAATGGTTGCTAATAATAAAATGGATATGGTTCTTTTTTTCCGAGATCCGTTAACATCTCAACCACATGATCCCGATATTACCGCTTTAATTCGTCTGTGTGATGTTTATCAAGTGCCTTTAGCAACAAATTTAGGAACTGCTGAAATATTAATAAAAGGTCTTGAGCGTGGAGATTTCGGTTGGCGGACAATTGTTCAAGCGGAAGGGGAAAACTCTTCTAATGAAGCTTGATATTTTAGCTTTCGGCGCACATGCCGATGATGTAGAAATTGGTATGGCAGGAACAATTACCAAGTATGCAAAAAACGGATATAAAGTAGGTATATGTGACTTAACAGAGGCAGAACTTTCGTCAAATGGAACAGTTGAAATTCGTAAAACTGAGGCAAAAAGGGCTGCTGAGGTTATGGGAGTATGTTATAGAAATAACTTAGGGTTTAAAGATCGTGGGATGCAATTAAATGATGCTACATTGAGAAAAGTTGTTTCCATTATACGTGAAACAAAACCAAGCTTCATATACTCACCGTATGCAATTGACCGACACCCTGATCATGGAAAATGTGCGGAAATAATTAATGAAGCAGTGTTTAATGCTGGAATTACAAATTATAAAGACGAAATGAATTTACCTCCACATAAGGTGAAAGACCACTACTCTTATTTCATTAATGGATTTCATCACCCTGATTTCGTGGAAGACATCACAGATTTCATTGAACAAAAGAAGGCGACATTATTAACATATAAAAGCCAATTTATCTTAGATGATAGCTCTAAAGTAACACCATTAACGGATGGGTATATAGAGACGGTTATTGCCCGTGAGCGATTAATCGGTAAAGAAGTAGGATTAACTTATGCTGAAGGATTTAAAACGAACAAGCCTTTAGTAATGACAAATCTTTTCGGAGCAAAACTATGAAAAAATTAAAAATAGGAATTACTTGTTATCCATCTGTTGGTGGTTCAGGTGTAATCGCCACGGAATTAGGAAAAATGCTTGCAGATAATGGACATGAAGTTCACTTTGTTACTTCTAGCTTACCGTTTCGTTTAGAAAGATTTCATGCAAATATCTATTATCATGAAGTTGAAGTTAACCAATATAGCGTGTTTCGTTATCCACCTTATGATTTAACTTTAGCAAGTAAAATGGCGGAAGTTGCGAAAAGGCAAAACTTAGACTTATTCCATGTGCATTATGCGGTTCCACATGCTGTTTGTGCTGTATTAGCTAAGCAAATGGTAGGTGATAACCTTAAAATTGTAACAACACTTCACGGAACGGATATAACAGTACTCGCACATGATTCCTCATTAAAGGAAATGATTAAGTTTGGCATTGAGCAATCTGATGCAGTGACAGCTGTTTCAAATCAATTAGCCGATCAAACAATCGAACTTTTAAGTCCTAATAAGGATATAGAAACAATCTATAATTTTACTTCAGTAACATGTCAGTATAAAAATGATGCTACTAAGTTAAAAAATATTTATGGCATTTGTGATAATGAGAAAGTAGTTGTCCATGTCTCAAACTTTCGACCTGTGAAGCGAATACCAGATGTAGTCGCAGCTTTTGAAAAGATTTCACACAATACACCTGCCAAATTAATGTTAATTGGTGATGGTCCTGAAGCTGGTTCTATCTCTAGACTTGTTAGGGAAAAAGGACTAGATGACAAAGTGCTATTTTTAGGAAAGCAAGATAATGTTGCTGAATTATTAGCAATCGCAGATGTTGCTCTATTATTATCAGAAAAAGAAAGTTTCGGTCTCGTTTTACTTGAAGCGATGGCCTGTGGAGTACCAGTTATCGGAACAAATATCGGTGGTATTCCTGAAGTAATAACAGAAGGTTACAACGGATTTTTATGCGAACTAGGAGATATCAATAGTGTCGCAGAAAAAGCAACGATTTTGCTAAATGATGAAGATTTACATAAAAAATTATCAAAACAAGCAATGGCAACAGTGGAAGAGAAATTTCACCGTCAATCTATAATGAAACAATATGAAGACATCTATTATAAAATGATATCGAATCGTTGAGGTGGAAGTGATGGATGCTAGTTTTCTTAAAGCAATCCCAATACTGCACAAATTACAGGGAAATGGTTTTGAAGCTTATTTTGTTGGTGGGGCAGTTCGTGATTATTTATTAAAAAAACAAATATCTGATATTGATATTGCTACTTCCGCTTTACCAAAAGATGTCATGAAATTGTTTCCAAAAACAATCGAAGTTGGTATTGAACATGGAACAGTAGTTGTCGTTTTTCAAGGAGAGCAATATGAAATTACAACGTTTCGCTCTGAAGGAAAATACGAAGATCACAGAAGACCATCTGAAGTTACTTTTGTGTCATCGTTAAAGGAAGACTTACAAAGAAGAGATTTCACAATAAATGCAATGGCCATGGATGATAATGGATCTGTAATTGACCCATATAATGGGCAAGAAGATTTAAACAAAAAAATCATTCGTGCAGTTGGTAATTCAAATGAACGCTTTCAGGAAGATGCACTTAGAATGATGCGTGCACTTCGCTTTATGAGTCAGCTTGATTTTGCAATTGCGAAAGAGACGATTGAGGCGATGAAAGCAAATGCGGAGCTTCTAAGTAAAATTGCAATCGAACGAATTGCAATAGAATTTGAAAAGTTACTACTCGGTATCGGGTACGATAAGAGTTTGGAAGAATTCATTAAAACAGGTTTAATTGACTATGTCCCATTCCTAGCAGAAAAACATATATGCGATAAAAACTTCTCTAAAGTGCAATCATTAGCAGAAAAATGGGCATTGCTCTTATGTCATTTAGAAGAAAATGAAGTGGAAAAGTGCTTGCGAATTTGGAAACGGCCAAACCATTTTATTACTGAAGTTAAAAGTATAGTTAAATTGTATCAAACGATTATTCAAACTAAGAGATGGACAAAAGAATTACTATACAATTTCGGTTGGTCAACTACAGCTTCTGCTGCTAGATTATATTGCTCGTTTAGTAGTGAAGAAAATGGAGATACGTTACTTCCGCATCTACTTAAAACATATGAATCTTTACCTATTCATAAGCGTGAAGACTTAGCTTATACTGGTACAGAATTAATGCAACATTTTAATCAAAAGCCTGGACCATGGATTGGTGAACTAATTGAAAAGATAGAAAAAGCTGTTATTCGTGGAGAAGTACAAAACGATTTTGAAATGATTAAGGAGTGGTTAGTAAAATGCCATCATCCATAAGAGAAGAATTATTAGCTGTATTTAACAATGAGAAAGAAACATACATATCGGGGCAAATGTTAAGTGAGAAGTTAAACTGCACGCGAACAGCAATATGGAAACATATTGAAGAGTTAAGAAACGAAGGGTACGTAATAGAAGCAGTACAAAAACGTGGCTACCGAATGACTGGTAGACCGGACAAACTGTCTAGTGATGTAGTAAAAAGAAACCTTACTACAAATAAAATTGGACAAAACATCCACTTTTACGAAACAACTCCTTCAACGCAAAGAATAGCCCATCTATTAGCCCAACAAGGAAAACCTGAAGGAACAGTAGTTTTTGCAGAAGAGCAAACAGAAGGTAAAGGTAGACTTGATAGGTCGTGGCATTCTCCGGTAGGTGCAGGAATTTGGATGAGTATTATACTCCGACCAAATCTACCGCCGCAACATGCACCACAACTTACGTTACTAGCTGCTGTCGCTATCGTTCGCGCTATTGAATCGGAACTTAATATCACATGTGAAATAAAATGGCCAAATGATATTTTAATTAATGGTAAGAAGGCTGTTGGAATTTTAACAGAACTTCATGCTGAAGCAGACCGAATTAATTCTGTTATTGTCGGTATTGGTATAAATGTAAATACTACAAAAGAAGAGTTTCCTTCTGAACTACAGCATCTAGCAACATCACTTTCTCTCGAAAAGGGTGGAGATAAGATAGATCGAGCCTCCTTGGCGAGAGTAATCTTTGAATCATTAGAAGAGATGTATGAGAAATACTTAGAACACGGTTTTACATTTATTAAGTTATTGTGGGAAAGCTACTCTGTAAGCATAGGAAAGCAAATTATTGCTAGAACGATTAGCGGAGAAATTAGAGGATATGCAAGAGGTATTACAGATGAAGGTGTATTAATGATTGAGGAAAGTGATGGTAAAATCCAATATATACATTCAGCAGATATTGAACTATAATACGGGTAAATATATGAATTGTTAGGGTAGTATCTTAATCGAACTACACCTTTTAAAGATTATTTTTCAAGTATAATTAAAAATAATCGTAGATACACTTTGCCTTGATCCTAATTGGACAGGGACTGAGGGATGATACGAGCCTAGTAAGCTTATTTCCTTCTTTCCTGCTGCTTTTTAATAGGGAAGAAGTTTTTTTATGGCTTTCATTCCTTCCAAACGAAGGGGGACATAATGATGAAAAACACTGCTGATTTCTTAACAATGAAGAAAAACAATGAAAAAATTGCTATGATTACAGCCTACGATTTTCCAACAGCTAAATATGTTGAAGAAGTTAAGGCTGATTTAATATTAGTCGGAGATTCATTAGGGATGGTTGCGTTAGGTTATGACTCCACGATACCTGTAACAATGGACGACATGATCCATCATACGAAAGCGGTTAAACGAGGTGCAAAAGACACGTTTATCGTCACCGACATGCCATTTATGTCCTATCATGTGTCTTTCGAAAATACGATGGAAAACGCTAAGCGAATCATCCAAGAAGCTGGTGCAAATGCAGTTAAAGTCGAAGGTGGTGGAGAAGTTATTCCGATCATTAAGAAATTAACAATGGCTGGTGTGCCAGTGATAGGTCATCTTGGGCTCACCCCTCAATCTGTTGGTGTCATTGGTGGATATAAAGTGCAAGGACGAGATGCAGAAAGTGCCAATGCTTTAATTGAGGAAGCGAAAAAAATAGAAGCTGCAGGAGCTTTTGCACTTGTCCTGGAATGTGTCCCACAAGAAGTCGCAAAAAAGGTAAGTGAAGTATTAGCGATTCCTACAATTGGAATTGGAGCGGGTCTACAAACAGACGGTCAAGTTTTAGTAATTAATGATTTATTATCATATGGCGTTGAAAGAGTCCCTAAGTTTGTGAAAAAATTTGCTAATGTTGGTCAAGTATTTGTAAGTGGATTACAAGCTTATGTTGATGATGTCAAAAAGGAAGCTTTTCCAGAGCAAGAGCACACATATAAAATGAAAGAAGATCAAATTGAAGCGCTTTACGGAGGAAAGTAATATGCGAATCATAGAAAAGACAATAGAGATGCAAAGTTTTATGACGCAATTAAAATATAGTGAAAAATCGATAGGGTTTGTACCGACTATGGGTTATTTACACGAAGGACATTTAAGTTTACTTCAACGGGCAAAGGCTGAAAATGACATAGTTGTATTGAGTATTTTTGTTAATCCGCTACAATTTGGTGCCAATGAAGACTTGTCGACTTACCCACGAGATTTCAATCGTGATGAAAAACTTGCACAAGAGGCTGGCGTCGATATTATCTTCTATCCTTCTGTGGAAGAGATGTATCCAAAAAGCTCTTCGATAGAATTAAATGTAACAAAACGAGTAAATGTGTTATGTGGAAAAAGCCGACCTGGCCATTTTAATGGTGTTGTTACAGTGTTAACTAAGCTATTTAACCTCGTCTTACCGACGCGCGCTTATTTTGGGATGAAGGATGCACAACAAGTGGCAGTTGTTGAAGGTTTAGTCGAGGATTTTAATTTCCCAATTGAAATAGTTCGCTGTCCGATTATTCGTGAAAGCGACGGCCTTGCAAAAAGTTCTCGAAATGTTCATCTGACGGTGAGTGAGCGAGAAGAAGCAGTTATTATTTATAAAAGTTTAATGGATGGAAAAATAGCGCTGGAAGATAAAAAGATGGATATAGAACAAGTGAAACTACAAATTACGAACACAATTACAAAAAATAGTAGTGGAACGATTGATTATGTTGAGATTTTGTCGTATCCTATGTTAGAAACGGTTCAAAACGTAAAAGAAACAATGATTATCGCAGTAGCCGTCCGTTTCTCAAAAGTAAGATTAATAGATAATATGCTTATTAATATATAAATCATTATCATCAAAGGGGGATAACAGCATGTTTCGTACGATGATGAATGCAAAGATTCACCGTGCACGTGTTACTGAAGCTAACTTAAATTATGTTGGTAGTGTGACAATAGATGAAGATATCTTAGATGCTGTAGGAATTGTAGCAAATGAGAAAGTCCAAATCGTAAATAACAATAATGGTGCACGTTTAGAGACTTATGTTATTGTTGGAGAACGTGGAAGCGGAGTTGTTTGTTTGAATGGAGCTGCTGCTCGCCTTGTTCAAAAAGACGATGTCGTTATTATTATTTCATATGGTCTTGTAAAAGAAGAAGATGTAAAAGGACACCAACCAAAAATTGCAATTATGGATGAAAATAATAAAATAGTTGACATGATTGGTCGTGAACCAGCTCGTACATGTTTATAAATCCTCCTATTTTAGGAGGATTTTTCAAATTATATGGTATGATATCGGTAATAATAAGTAATAAGCTTAATTTTAGAGGTGTTTAGATGACAAAGCGATTTGTAGTGATAGATGTCGAGACAACTGGGAATCAGCCATTAAACGGTGATAAGATAATACAAATTGGTGCTGTTGTCATTGAAAATAACGAAATTACTGAACGATTTTCAAGTTTTGTGAACCCAGGCCGACAAATTCCAGCTTTTGTAACACAATTAACTGGTATTACAGAAAAAGATGTAATAAATGCGCCTGATTTTAGTGAAATTGCTCCAAAAGTATTACAATTACTTGATCATTCATACTTTGTAGCTCACAATGTACCTTTTGACCTTTCCTTCATTGATGAAGAACTAACGAATAGCGGGTATAGTAATTTTTCCGGTCCAACGATTGATACCGTTGAATTAGCAAGGGTACTTTTGCCGACAGCTTCTGGATATAAATTGTCACAACTAGCACAATTCTTTCACATTCACCACGAAAATCCGCATCAAGCGGATAGTGATGCTGAAGTAACAGGAAGGTTGTTATTAAGGTTATTAGAAAAGTTGAACTCTTTGCCTTTAGTTACGTGCCAAAGGTTACAGCCATTATTAAAACAGTTGAAAAGTGATATCGATCAAATAATTGCTGAAATGATTCAATATAAACTGAATCATCCGTATGAAGATGAGGAGCAATATGACGTTTTTAATGGCATTGCTTACCGTAATTTCTCTAAAGAAGAAAACAGTCAAGTAGATTATGAAGCAGATTATGCAACGTTCAAAGAAAATATTACGGCGGCAAATGGACTAATGGATGAGAAAATGTCCAATTACGAAGTGAGATCTGGTCAATTGAAAATGATGGATCTTGTTTATGAAGCTTTCGAAAATAATAGCCACTCTTTAATTGAAGCTGGGACAGGGACAGGGAAGACGCTCGGTTATTTACTTCCAGCTAGTTATTATTCAAAAATGGAAGATAAAACGATTGTCATAAGTACTCATACGGTACAACTACAACAACAAATTATTGAAAATGATATTCCTATGCTTAGAAAGGTCGTTCCTTTTTCCTTCAAGGCTGCAGTTCTAAAAGGGCGACAGCATTATTTGTGTTTAAGAAAGTTTGAACAACAATTATTAGATAATTACGATGACAATTTAGATAATACTTTAACAAAGGCTATGATTTTAATATGGTTACTTGAAACGAAAACTGGTGATGTTGAAGAATTGAATATTCCTACGAAAGGAAATCAGTTTTGGTACAAAGTAAACAGTGAAGGAAGTACTTGCTTAAATAGACATTGTCCTTGGTTTGGTAAATGTTTTTATCACCGGGCTCGCAGAGCAGCGAAAGAAGCGGATTTAGTGATTACAAATCATGCCCTACTTTTCAGTAATGCTGCAAATGATCATCAACTTTTGCCTAGTTTTAATCACGCTATTATAGATGAAGCGCATCACTTGGAAGACGTCGTCAGCGATCATTTTGGAATTGCAATTGATTATTTTACAATTTCTAATCAACTTGGACGGTTAGGGTTTACCGATGGCCAAGAGATGATGGGGAAACTTGCAACGCCGTTTAATGAAACATCAGCCAAAACGATGGCTGAAAAGCATCCGAAATTTAACGAAACTTATAAAGAAACAATTTCAGCTTTTGATGATTTGTTTACACTAATTCATCAGTATGTGAGGAAAAAATTATTAACACCTAAAAGCGAAATTGGACGATTGTCATTTCGTTATGATGTCACAAAAGAACGTAGTTCAAACTGGGCAGCTATATTGGAAACAGCCGATCTATCAGTTTCAAAGTTAGCTGATGTCCTCAAATTATTGCGAAAAATTGAAAATCACTTACAAGAGAGTGAAAATTACTTAGATGCTAAACAAAAAGGTCGTCTTGTCGATTTCTCAGGATTAATAAACACGTTAGAAACGATAGAACAATCTATTCGCACTTTACTGTTAACTCATGATGAAAACATGGTTTGTTGGATGGAGATTGATGCAAAAGGTGCCAGAAATGCAACATATCTTTATGCTAAACCTATTGATATTTCTGAACTTCTAGCAGATCAATTTTTCGCAAAAAAACGAAGTGTCATACTAACTAGTGCAACGTTAACAATAAGTGGTAAGTCTTTTAAATATATCGTCAATCGATTAGGGTTAGAAGATTTTGGACCAGTAACGAATGTGATTGATTCACCTTTCTCATTTGAAACAAAAGCGAAGATATATATACCAAATGATATCCCTAATATTAAAGAAGTAAAATTGGATGAATATATTCCAATACTTTCACGCTCTCTTCATAAAATTGCGCAAAAAACAAAAGGGAGAATGCTCGTACTTTTTACATCTTACGACATGTTGCGTAATACATATATCGATTTAAAAACGCGACTTGAAAATGAAGATTTTACGTTAATTGCCCAAGGTGTATCAAGTGGGAGTAGAGCAAAATTAACGAAAAATTTTAAACAAAATGATCAAGCAATTTTGCTCGGAACAAGTAGCTTCTGGGAAGGTGTGGATATTCCTGGGGAAGATTTAAGCTGCATTGTTATCGTTCGGTTGCCTTTTTCACCGCCTGATAACCCTGTTATTGCAGCTAGGTCAGAGAAAATTAAAGCTGATGGAGGAAATCCATTTTTTGATCTTTCCTTACCGCAAGCAATTATTCGTTTTAAACAAGGATTTGGCAGGTTAATTCGAACTTCTTCTGATAAAGGTGCAGTGTTTGTATTTGATACTCGAATTGTTACTACGAGATACGGGAAAAACTTTATTCGTTCTTTACCATCAGTTCCAACTTTTCAAGGGCCTCTTGATGATTTACTAGAAAATCTTCAAGAATGGTTGTGATAAGGTACGGGAAAATAACACAAACTAAGATGACTGTCATAAAGGGGGAAGACAAATGCTTATTCTTTCCTTTCTCTATACGTTATTATCTAGTATGGTGTTTACACTCGAACCAACAGATATAGAGAAAATTGATTTGAAATTAACTGCTGAAGAAACAGCCTTTACGTTTTTAGAATTGGAGAGTGGAGAAGCAACTTTAATCCAGACTGGACAAGGAGAAACTACTCTAGTTAACACAGGTGGACCAAACACAAGGAAAATGTTAGAAGAACGTTTGTCTGTTTATGAAGTATCTAAAATTGATAATATCATCATTACAAACATTGGTGCTGACTATTGTGCGAATCTCGACTGGTTAGTAGAAGCATATGGAGTTTCCAATGTTTATGTTAGTCAAGCTGTCAAGGAAACGATGATACATGCTTATTCATTAGGCAATATTAATGTCGTTGGTTGGAAAAAGGCGGATAAAGCAAAAATTAGTGACAGTTTGCTTATAGACGTACTTCATGCAGAGGAATTAAATGAATTTGATAAAGGTTCTTTAGCTTTATTATTGACTTTCGGAAATCAAAAAGTGCTATATATGGGTTTAGCAAATGAAGAAATTGAAACGTTATTAGTTAACGAGTATGAACTTGAAGCACAAATACTAAAAGTTGGCGACTTTGCCAGTGAAAGAGGTACATCACAAAAATTTATTGATGAAGTTGATCCTCAAGTAGCTGTAATTTTCCGTACGAAAGATAGAAATCCGAGTGAAGATGTTTTAGACCGCCTACAAGAAACTTGGATTGACACATACTTAACAATGAAATCTGGCAATATTTCAATTAAATGCAGTATTGAAAATTACAAGATCATTACAATACCTAATGAAAATCCAGATATAGGTATTTCATGAGGAGAATTAATTAAGATGGAAACGTTATATTACAATGGTAAAATCGTAACTGGGGAAAAAAATATTCAAGTCATTACAGACGGGGCTTTTATTGTCGATCAAGGTGTTATTACTAGGGTCGGCAATAGCTCCGATTTTTCAGTTGAACAAAAAGAAATAAACAGTATTAACTTAATGGGGAAATGGGTACTTCCAGGGTTAATAAATACGCATGGTCATGCAGGTATGTCAACTTTAAGAGGATATGCCGATGATATGAGTTTGCAAAATTGGTTACAAGAGAAAATATGGCCTATGGAAATGAAAATGGATGAAGAAACAATAAAGTGGAGCAGCGCTTTAGCTATGCTTGAGATGGCTAAATCTGGTACGACTACATTTTTAGATATGTATCATCCTTTTTATATGGATGTTGTTGGTTCTTTAGTAGAAGATTTTGGAATGCGAGCGACATTAATGAATGGCATGATCGGTCTCTGCTCTGAAGAAGAACAAAAAGGAAAACTAGAGTTAGCGAAACGTTTTATTGAAACATGGCAAGATGGTGCAGATGGCAGAATATCAACGATGCTAGCTCCTCATTCTTTATATACTTGTCCTCCTAAGTTTTTAGAAGCTATAGTAGATGCAGCTAATATGCTACATGTACCAATCCATACGCATATGTCTGAAACGGAAAAAGAAGTTCACGATTGCATTGCAACATATGGAAAACGACCAGCTTTTCATTTAGAAGAAATCGGTATGTTCTCCGTACCAACATTAATTGCTCACGGTGTTCACTTAAATAAAGATGAACTTGATATTCTTTATTATAATGACGTAGCAATTTCTCACAACCCTATTAGTAATTTAAAATTAGGTTCGGGTATTGCTGATATCACATCTTATATGAAAAGAGGTATTGTTGTATCTTTAGGAACAGATAGTGCTGCATCAAATAATAATCTAGATATGTTTGAAGAGATGAGAACTGGGTCATTATTACAAAAAGGACTCCATCAAGACCCGGAAGTACTACCAGTCGAAGATGCTTTTAAAATGGCAACTATTAATGGCGCTAAAGCTTTACGAAAAAGTAGGATTGGCACAATATCTACTGGTAAAAATGCCGATTTTATAACAATCGAAGCAAAAAACAAACCACATTTGCAACCAGAAGAGAATATGTTATCACACATTGTGAATTCGTTAAGTGGTAAAGACATATGTGATGTCTACGTTTCAGGAAATCCAATTGTAAAACAAGGAGCTTCCGTTACAATGGACGAAGAAAAAATTATTTATGAGGCAAACCGTGTATTTAAAAAATTATGTAGTTGAAACTTGCATAATCTTGAGGATGACTATGCAAGTCTCTAGTGTGTGGGTTGGAACAAAATTTTTATTTTTGATTTGAATCATTATCCCAAAATGCTACTTTTTATTGGTATAATAGTCTAGTGTAACGAATTTCTTTGTTACACTTCTTATCGTTAGTTTTGCTCATCATATCAATAATTATTTATAGCAATTTTTTGGAGGTAGAGGAAGTTTGAATAGCAAAATTGAAGTATTATCAACAGTGAAAGTAGACCGTTCAGCAGACCTTTATAAGATTGTCGACAGCCTGAACAGAACGCTGAAACATCAGGACTTAATGTTTGGATTAGCCCTTGATGAAAAAGACCCAAATAAAATGGTATTTACCATATACCGAACGTGAAGCTATGACCAAACGCAGGTGGATTATCTCATTGATAATACTAATTAGTATTATCCTTTCATTTCTGTTCGTCCTCTATTTTACTACGATGAGTCCCGATAGTAAGCTTTCTAAGCAGGCAATCGACAGAATATATGAAAACTCAAAAATTAAGAAAATCCTTGATGTAGAACATTATCACGGAGAAAAATCTTACCGTGTTATTGAAGCGGAAACAGCTAATCAAAGTGGTTATTTCTTTGTCCCTGATGAAACTAGTGAAGAGATAATTTTTGTAAATAAAGAAGAAGGCATTACAAGACAAAATGCTAAAGAAATTATTTTAAAAGAAAAAAAAGATATTGAAATACTTGATATACGGTTAGCAATCGATCGTAAAAAGCCACTATGGGAAATTGTTTTTAAAGAAAAAAATGGACAGAGAACATTTTTTTATATTACATATAAGTCTGGGGAATTTTACAAACGATTAACAATATCTAATTAATATATAACGGAGGTATTTCTAATTGAAACTTTCAAAAAGAGTTGCTACGCTAACACCTTCTAAAACATTAGCAATTACTGCAAAAGCGCAACAATTGCGCGAAGAAGGCAATGATGTTATCGGATTAGGAGCAGGTGAACCTGATTTTAATACACCTACGCATATTTTAGAAGCTGCAAAAAATGCGATGGATGAAGGCAAAACAAAATACACGCCAGCTGGTGGTGTACCAGCATTAAAAGAGAGTATTATTAGGAAATTTGCTACAGATCAACAATTAACATATGACAAAAACGAAGTTATTGTTTGTACAGGCGCAAAACATGCTTTATTTACGTTGTTTCAAGCACTATTGGATAAAGGGGATGAAGTTATAATCCCAACTCCATTTTGGGTAAGTTATCCTGAACAAGTTAAGCTTGCAGAAGGAAATCCTGTATATGTCGAAGGGCTAGAAACAAATCAGTTTAAAATAACAGCAGAACAACTAGAAAATGCAATAACACCTAAAACAAAAGCGGTTATTATTAATTCTCCATCAAATCCAACAGGAATGATTTATACAAAAGAAGAATTATCTGCATTAGGTGAAGTCTGTTTAAAGCATAATATATTGATCGTTTCAGATGAAATATACGAGAAACTTACTTATGGTGAAGAAAAACATGTATCTATTGCTGAAATTTCATCACAGTTAAAAGATCAAACGGTCATTATTAATGGTGTTTCTAAGTCGCATGCAATGACTGGCTGGAGAATAGGGTACGCCGCTGGAAATAAATCGATTATTAAAGCAATGACAAATTTAATAAGTCATAGCACGTCTAATCCTACTTCAGTTGCGCAATATGCAGCAATGGCAGCATACGATGGAACGCAACAACCTTTAGATGAAATGAACAAAGCTTTTGAACAAAGATTAAATACAGTTTATGAGCGAATAACGAAAATAGATGGGTTTACTTGCATTAAGCCTCAAGGTGCTTTCTACGTTTTTCCTAATGCAAAAAATGCTGCAAAACGAAAAGGTTATGATACAGTAGATGAATGGGTAGAAGCATTACTTGAAGAAGAAAAAGTTGCCTTAGTACCAGGTTCTGGCTTTGGAGCAGATGATTATGTTCGTTTATCTTATGCTACTTCATTAGATGTCTTAAATGAGGCATTGGACAGAATTGAACGTTTTATGTCTAATAATAATTAATTTATAAGTTGACGAAAAAAATTTTCCAACTGTATAATGAAAACTAATTTACAAAGATGGAGGTAATTAATCGTGAAAACTACAATTTCACAAGTACATAAATATGTGGACCAAGAAGTAACAATTGGTGCATGGATAGCAAACAAGCGATCAAGTGGAAAAATAGCATTTTTACAACTTCGTGACGGGACAGGCTTTATACAAGGCGTTATTGTCAAAGCAGAGGTGGAGGAGGAACTTTTCCAAAAGGCAAAAGGGCTTACTCAAGAAACTTCCGTTTATGTCACTGGAATCGTTCGTAAAGATGAAAGATCACCTTTAGGATTTGAATTAGGGGTTACGAACGTAGAAATAATCCATGAAGCTGTTGATTACCCGATCACACCTAAGAAACATGGCACAGACTTCCTAATGGATCATCGCCATCTTTGGTTGCGCTCAAAACGTCAACATTCTGTAATGAAGATTAGAAATGAAATTATTCGTGCTACATATGAGTTTTTCAATGAAAATGGTTTTGTGAAAGTAGATCCGCCAATTTTAACAGGTACATCTGCTGAAGGAACGACAGAGCTATTCCATACGAAATATTTTGATGAAGATGCTTACCTTTCTCAAAGTGGCCAGTTATATATGGAAGCGGCAGCAATGGCACTTGGAAAAGTATTTTCTTTTGGACCAACTTTCCGTGCGGAAAAATCAAAGACACGCCGTCATTTAATTGAATTTTGGATGATCGAGCCAGAAATGTCATTCGTTGAACATGAAGAAAATTTAGAAATTCAAGAGCAATATGTAAGTTACCTAGTTCAGTCAGTTCTTAAAAACTGTAAACTTGAATTAGAAACTTTAGGTCGAGATACATCAAAATTAGAAAAAATTCGAGCACCATTCCCAAGAATTACATATGATGATGCGATTAAGTTACTTCATGAACAAGGGTTTGATGATATTCAGTGGGGAGAAGACTTTGGTGCACCACATGAAACTGCAATTGCAGAAAGCTTTGATATGCCAGTATTTATTACACATTACCCAACGGAAATTAAGTCTTTCTATATGAAGCCAGATCCAACTCGTGCTGATGTGGTATTATGTGCTGATTTAATTGCTCCTGAAGGTTATGGAGAAATAATTGGTGGTTCTCAACGTATTGACGACCCTAAACTTATGAAAGAAAGATATGAAGCGCACAACTTAGATGCAGAAGCATACAAATGGTATTTAGATTTACGTGAGTATGGATCAGTACCGCATTCTGGTTTTGGTTTAGGTTTAGAACGTACGGTTGCTTGGATTGCTGGATTAGAGCATATTCGTGAGACAATTCCATTCCCACGCTTATTAAATCGTTTATATCCTTAAAAATTTGCCCCCTTTAAAAGGGGGTTTTTACATTTCTTTTACAGCGTTTTATATAGAAAACCATGCTATAATATGAAAGAGGTGTTAAACGTATGGAGAAAACAAGTTATATTAAGTGGATCACTAGTGGGAATGTATCTGTTCCGATGTTACTATTAGAAAATTATAAAAAGTTACAAATTAATGAATTAGAAACGATGTTATTAATTCATTTACATTCATATATAGAAAAAGGTAATTATTTCCCGACGCCTGAAGATATTGCTTCTAGGATGACGTGTACTGTAGAACAATGTTGTGACATTTTAAGAAAATTTATTCAAAGAGGCTTTATTTCGATAGAAGACCAAGTTGAACATATAAGTAATGTTCGAACAGAAAGTTACTCGCTCTTACCACTTTGGGAAAAGTTGTTTACATTACTTAATGAACAAGGGAAAGAAAAAGAACAGCAAACAAAAGTTAAACAAGAAGAAAGCCTTTATACAATTTTTGAGCGAGAGTTTGCAAGACCGCTTTCTCCAATGGAATGTGAAACTTTGTCTTTATGGATTGACCAAGATGGGCATACAACAGAATTAATTACTGCAGCTTTAAGGGAAGCAGTAATATCTGGGAAAATGAACATCCGTTATATTGATAGAATTTTATATGAATGGAAAAGAAATGGAATAAAAACTGTGGAACAAGCAAAAGAACATGGTAAGAAATTTCGCTCATACAATAAACAACCTGAAGTGAAGAGTACTGAAGATAATAATAAACCTAAAGAAAAATCGACCACGCCTTTTTATCATTGGTTAGAAAAGCCTTAGGAGAGAGACGATGTTAACAAGAAAAAATATACGATTTGCATTAGACACGATTGGTGATATGTTTCCTGATGCACATTGTGAACTAAATCACCGAAATCCATTTGAATTAGTCATTGCCGTGTTGCTTTCTGCCCAATGTACAGATGTACTAGTTAATAAAGTAACGAAAGACTTATTTGAGAAGTATAAAACGCCTGAAGATTTTTTAGCAGTATCTGAAGAGGAAATAGGGCAAGATATACGTTCAATCGGTTTGTGGAGAAATAAAGCAAAAAACATTCGAAAACTATGTGAAATTTTAATAAATGACTTCAATGGTGAAGTTCCACAAGATCGTGATACATTGACGCAACTTCCAGGTGTAGGCAGGAAAACAGCCAATGTTGTTGTAAGCGTAGCATTTGGAATTCCGGCTATTGCAGTTGACACGCATGTTGATCGAGTCAGTAAACGCTTAGCTATTTGTAGGTGGAAAGACTCCGTGCTTGAAGTTGAAAAAACATTGATGAGAAAAATTCCAGAAGATGAATGGGGAGTAACACATCATCGATTAATTTTTTTTGGTAGATACCATTGCAAAGCACAAAATCCGCAATGTCATCAGTGCCCATTACTAGAAATATGTCGCGAAGGAAAGAAGCGAATGAAACCCGCATAAGCTGGTAATGACTTTAAGGTGCTCGTTCAATCGAGTGCCTTTTTATCTTTCAAAGATAGGAGACATACATACGTTGGATAAAACCGTACAATTAGAAGTTAAAGATGATTTTTTAGTAAGCCCATTTTATAAAAAAAATGATTTGCTCCTTGTCCAACCTCAACGGTCTATGGAGGATCTTTTAGAATTTCCATTTATTATTGATATGTATTTTGAAATATTTTCGATCCAAGCACCATGGCTTTATAAACCATACATGTTAATGATATATGATAAATGGAAACGAGATGAGCAAGGAATTGCAAAGCTTTTCAAAAAGAGGAGGAGTCATGAATGTAGTGAGTTGATGAGAATTCATATTGCTGCTTTTATTGATTTTTTATTTTGGATAAATAAACAAAGAGTCGACTCATTAAAAAATCTTCCTGTAGACGTTAGTCAGTTACGTATAAAGCCTGTTAATTGTATGGAAAGACTAAACTATATTATTAATAAGCATAATCAGTTTCAATCATTTATTTTATTGCAACAACTATTTGATGAAGTTTTTAAAACCTATCAAATAGAAGAAGCAAAAAAAGATAACCCGCTTTATTAAAGGGGTTATCTTTTTTCTATTACAAATTAATATTTAGCAATGAAGTGCCAGTCTCATCGCTACCTTCATCTGTTTCATCGTCCGTAGTTTCATCGTCTTCTTGGCGTCCTTCTTCTTCGCCATCGTTACCATTATTATCAAATGGATCAGGTAATTGGAATAACGGTTTTTCAACAAGAATTTCAATAACGAAAGGAATAGATACATTCGACGGATAATTTCTATCCTTTGCAATTAAACGATAGCGGTAAATCGCACCATCAATAGGTTCTGTTAGTTCATATGTTAATGCTGTTGTATTTTCGAGAATTAATTGATATGGACCTTCATCGATCGATACGTGTAAATCAAAAACTACTTCATTTGTTTCTTCTTCCGTTTCATTTGTTTCGTGATTCCAATTTAAAATAATTTTATCATTCTCTTTATCATAAATGCCGTCCATCATTGGTTGCTCAACTTGCTTATATTTTTTTGAGATTTCCCTTGGCTCTGTGCCTTTAATATAAAGCTCACTAATAATCTCTTCTTTTGGTGTATAGTCACTAGGTAACAGGCCAGTCGATTTCTCGATATATACTTCAAGCACATTAGCAGGTTTTGTAAAATTAGCAGTTTCTTTATCTGCATGAACGTTTTCCATGACAGCTTTAAATAAATAAGCTGCAATTCGTTTACCTTCATTTGATATATGCTGTTCTTTAGTCGTTGAGTTATACCCAGTCCAAACTGCGGCTGTATAATTTGTTGTATAGCCTGCAAACCATGAATCTCTAGCCCCAAGTGGTTCATTCCATTCATCTGGTAAGTTTGTAGTACCCGTCTTTCCTGCTAAAGGAAGTCCTTGTACATTACCTCTGCTACCTGTACCACTTTTTACTACTGTTTTTAACATATCAGTGATCATATAAGCAGTTGCTTCTGACATAACCTTTTTCTCTTCTGGCTTTAAGTTAATGACTCTTCCGTCTGGAAATTCGATTTTTTCTACGCTATAAGGACTTGAATAATAGCCGCGATCTGCAAAACTACGATATGCACCAGCAATATCAATTGGAGTAGGACCGACAGTAAACCCACCAATCGCATACGATTCTAAGTATTTGTCGTTTGCAGGCATTCCAATCGATGTTGCGAATGTTTTTGCTCGTTCAGCACCTACTTCTTTGAAAGCTTTTACTGCTGGGACGTTTAGCGACAAACTTAATGCTTCACGAACGGTAACGTTTCCGCGGTATTTTTTATCCCAGTTATTAACTTTCTTACCTGTGCTATAAAAATATTCTTCATCATTTATTAATGTCCCAGTTGACCATTGTAAGTACTCTATAGCAGGGCCATAGTCTAATATCGGTTTGATGGTTGAACCAGGCTGACGTTGAATATTGGCAAAGTCGATCGTTGTATTATTTCTTCCACTTGTTAGTGCTCTTATTGCTCCTGTCTTTGAATCTAATAAGACTACAGCTGCTTGAAAATTTTCATCAGGATACGTAATTGTACCGTTTTCCATTAAGGATTCAACATGCTGTTGTGCTTTAATGTCTATTGTTGTATAAATCTTTAAGCCACCTTCATACAGGTTTAATGCTACTTGGTGCTTTTTAGCATAAGCATCAATCTCATTGATTACTTGGCGCATGAACTGGTGATATTGCTTTTTTTCTTCTGTCTCCATTATTAATGAATCTGTAACTGATTTTTCTTTTGCTTCGTTCGCTTCCTCTGCAGTAATAAATCCGTATTTTTCCATTTGAGAAAGGACGATATTTCTGCGTTTTTCTGCTTCCTCTGGATTAATAAATGGATTATAATAATTCGGTCTTTGAGGCATACCTGCTAACAGGGCAATTTCATGCAATTCTAATTCATTTAATTCTTTGCCGAAATAAGTTTTGGCAGCAGTCGCTACACCATAAGCACCTTCTGAAAAGTAAATTTTATTTAAATACATCGCTAATATTTCATCTTTTGAATAATTACGTTCTAAAAGAATAGCTAAATATTGCTCCTGTATTTTTCGTTTGAATTTCTTTTCATGAGAGAAGAAGGAATTCTTGATTACTTGCTGTGTTATCGTACTTGCTCCCTCAGAACCAATACCTCTAGTTACATTTGCAACTACTGCACCAAATATACGCTTAATATCAATTCCAATATGTTCTTTAAAACGAATATCTTCAACAGCAATAAAGGCATTTTGCATAAGTTCCGGTACATCAGAAATTGAAACTGTTTTTCTGTTCTCAACCCCAGATAATGCTTCGACTTCCTGACCGTTCATGTCATAGATTATTGATGACTGTGCGTCATTTAGAAGTTCCTTTTCTAAAGAGGGAGCATCTAAAATATATGAAATTACAATAATGGTTAAGATAAGAAAAATTGCAGAGCCTAGTAATGAGCTTCCTAAAAGAATTCGTTTAAATAAGCTTTTCTTTTGTTTTGCTCTTCTTGTTTTTCGTTGAGCATTTTTTGACATTTTGTGGTCAATCCTTTCAGTCATTCAAGTAATGTTCATCTATTATTTTTAAGTAATCAAGTAAAGGTTGGTAACCGAGCTTTATGACATGTCCAACTTCTTGTATAAATAGATAAGGGATCGACTTCCTTCCACCTTTATCCATTTCCTTCCAACATTTTATAATGTGCCTTGCATCAATGAAAAATACATCTCCTAAGCTCGAAAAGCGAATAATAACAAAACATATTCCTTGTTGTTTGATAACTTGGCTCATATGTTCAATTTGATGTGGATGAAAATTTTGCAATGGAATAGACGTTTTGTTTTTCGTTTCTTTTGCTTCAAAATCAATATACTTACCTTTATATACACCATTAAAGTCAGTAGTAGAAGGTTGCTTAAAATAAGCTTCGCGGACAACAGCAGCACTTCGACTAGGATAGTCAACTTTAACAATTTGGATTGGTGTTGGTTTTTTATGAATAACTGCAATGCCATTAGTTAAGTAATATTCATTTGTTTCGGAAACATCTTCTTCTAATGTCATCCCACGGTTAGAGTAAGAAACTTTTTTATTCGTTAGTTTTGACGTAGAGTCACTTTGTTTAAACGTCTTTCCATTTGGGTATTTAATGTTCATCTAATTTCCACCTTTTGTCCACAATTATATATTCGTACTATAGTATCATTTTTTAATCGTATCACAGCAAACTATTTTTCGACAATTTGATTTTTACTATTTTTATCTTCATAAATCGCTGAAAAAGGGTGGTTTTGTGAGTAAAGCTTTAACGAGACAGGAAGTTTCTTTAGTCGAACAAATAAAAGAACAGACAAAACAAGGTAATATTGATAATATTTCACGTACCGTATTTTATAAGAAATTTTATGAACGAAACCGAGAAATAAGGTGGGCATTTTTAGCAAGTATGGTATCTCGTAATGCTGGTTGGAATATGACGGATTTAGTAACAAATAGTTATCGGGAAATTTTGAATGAAGAAATCAGAAGTTTATTATTTTTAACTTACGAGCGAGCAAATTGGCTTATTTTCTCAGATGCCTATCCACAACTATTGATATATGAGCAATCAAAAAAGTTAGGAATTCCACTTTTTGATTTATTAACTCATTTCGGAGTATCAAAGTTTATGGTGAAGGAATGGAAACGATTTTGGACCAAGCACCATAGCGATCGACTAGTTATATCACAAATTATTAATGAACAGCATGTTATTGAAGGACCTGTATTAAATGATCCATTTTATAAAAAAAATGTATTTCAATCGCTTCCCTATAAGTTACAAGACATTCTCCATTTTAGTTCAGTGATATTTCCAACAATGAGTGGTAAGCTATATGGATTTTCAGTTCACCAATTTACGAAAGTAAAGGAAAGAGTCAAGGTAGGAAAATATTTGTATTGGTTACTATTTTACTCGAGGGAAAGTGAGTTGTTTAATCAGTTTTCTTTGCATACTGAACATACTGGGTCACGTAATGATTATGAAAAATACCGAGAGAAGCATATAAGAATAACTCCAGAATTACGTGGGACTTTTCCGATCATATCACATCATAAAAGCGCTTTGCCTGATTGGTATATTAGTACGTATGATGTTTTGCCATTCTATAAGAAGGTTTTTATTCCGAAAAAGTACGAGTTAACAAAGTGGCTCATCAAAAAGAACTTTGAATTGTCATTGTTAGCCACGGTGCAACATAAACTTACAAGAGGTGGAAATTAATGCACTGCAATATTGAAATAACGCTTCTTTTTGTTAGAAAGGCACTTCTTTTGCCGAATAGCTACTAGTTTTGTCAGTGTAAAAGGTAATACAGTTTCTTAAGCGAAATTACTATTAAGAAAACTGTAGGAGCGTGATTTTAAAATGATTGAGGCAAAACAACAAGTAGAAAATAAGTTGAATCAATTACTAAGGAAAATGACCGCTATAGAAAATACACTTGAAAGAAGAACGGATGAAGAAGCTACACAAATTATAAGGAGCTACGATGAAAATGTTATAGCACTTAATAACTCAATAATTCAAACGAAGCTAGCAATTGATTCTTTTGAAAATAGTTTGCGTTCAGAAAGAGATCATACTGGTCAAAAAAAAGTACTTCAATTTCAAAGCGGCTTTTCATATTAGCAATTATTCCTTTATAATTAGGTGACAGAATAGAAAGGAATAAATAAAACATGACAGATACAAAAATAAAGGAATTGAAATTAGTTACGTTAGAAATAGAACAATTAATTACCAAGATGGAAAACAACTATAACCAAGTTCACGAAAATGATAAAGTGTTCGACTTTTTTTCCGAGATAGAACCATTTGTAAATTCAACTGAATCTATAACAATGAAATGGCAAGCACTAGCATTAGATTGGATAAAGCATAATAATATTAAATACATTTACAAAGAACAAATTGATCAAACTTTTGAAAATATAAACATATTAGCCGTCATTCATTTTCAACTAGATACTAGGTATAAACGGTTTGTTGATTTAGTTGCATCTGTAAAATATATTATTGGAACTATGCGTGACCACCTTGCTTTGGATAAAAACGAGGCATAAAAATAATTATATTTTCAGAGGAAATGAAACATTATTATTCAACTTAGCGTTACATAGTAAATACGATTTTGGAGAGTTGAATATGAAAATGAGACCATTTTTATTTATGTTAGCTATAGTGTTATTTTTTATTTTAGCTGCTTGCTCTAATAGTGATGAGAGCTATAGTGATGATGGTATGGAAAGCCCAGCTTCTGATATGCCTAATCGTTACGATGGTGAAGCTGAAGAAGGAGATTATAGCTACGACAGTGGAGATACACCTGAAGAAGGAAAATATAATTACGATGAAGATCGAATGCAACCGGAAAGAAAAGTAGTCAATGAAGGTTATATGACAATTGAAACAAAAGAATTGTCAAAAACAAAAAATAATATTGAGTTACTTGTAAGTCAATTAGGTGGATATGTCATACAATCATCGATTTATGATTACGGTGAGGAGAATAGAACATCTCAACTTATCGTTCGAGTTCCTTCAAAGGACTTTCAACATTTTTTAGTGAAAGTGGAAGAATTCAGTGGGAAAGTTATAGAAAGAACAGTTCGTGGACATGATGTAACGGAAGAGTATACCGATTTAGAATCACGGCTGAAAGCGAAGGAAATTGTTGAAAAGCGATTACTTACCTTCTTAGATGGTGCAAACAAAACAGAAGATTTACTTAGAATTTCAAATGACTTAGCGCGTGTTCAACAAGAAATTGAACAAATAAAAGGGCGCATTAATTATTTGAAAAACCATGTTGATTATGCAACAGTAACAATTCATATCAATGAGAAAAAAGTAATTGTACCTGAAATAACGAAAGACGACCTTAACATCTTGGAAAGATCCCAAAAAGCTTTTATTAATAGTGTCAATGCAATTATTAACTTTGCTTCTATTGTTGTAGTTGGCCTAATTGGATTTGCTCCTTATTTATTATTATTTGTACTACCGTTTAGCTACATTTTAGTAAAGGTTTTGAAAAGGTTAAAGCAAAATAAGAAAAATAATAATGATGTTTAATACTCATAGTGCTAAAGGTGAGATAGTAAAATAAGTTAGAAATCCACCGAAAATTAACAATAAAAGAGCACTTATACCAGTTATAATTTTACGAGGTTTTGTCCAACCGTTAAATGGCATAATAAATAATATATTTAATAGAATATATAATGCTAAGAAATCGACAAATAACAATGTTAGTATTGTCCTACTTTCCATTAATAACAAAGAACTCACCCTTTTTATAGATAATAAAGCCCTTAAATGGGCTTTATTATATTGTTTTATCGTTTGGAATTTTTTTCGCGATCATTATTTACTTGTGCTATTTTAGGTTTGTTTTCATTATTTTTCCGTTTATGATTGTAAGATTTTCCTCTAGCCATATAATCAACCCCTCACTACTATCTTGCACAAAAATTATTGGTTTATCATAAGCTAATATTGGGCTATTTTCCAATATGTAGTTTTACAGTAGATATCTATTTAACATAAAAAGAATGTTTTTGACTAATGATATGAATAAGAGGTGAAAGGAATGAATAAGGATAAGTCCTTCTTAAGAGATACATTTATTAGCGAAGAAAAAGACGTCATTAAAGATACAGCATTAAATCCACAATTCTCAATGGCTGAACAACCATTTACAACTACAGAAATGTACACTGGGAATTCAATAAATGAACATACTGATATGGAAGAAGCTAATCTAGAAATAGCAAAAAGTGAAATTGGTCAAAATATAGAAAATTCTTAAGTGTTGAATTATGAAACTCGCCACATGGCGAGTATTATTTTTGCGCTAATAAGGAATTGCTAAGCTAGGATAAAATAGTAATGACAGTGCTTTTTTTATAACAAAAAAAAGAGCCTATTAGGCCCTTTTAGTTATTTTGCAAAAACGTGGTTCCCAATTTGTATTGTTACTTGGCGAGAAAGAATCCAATCACTTTTAGCAGTTACTGGATTATAAAAATATATTGATCCTTGTCCTTGACCGCGGAATGCTAATGCTTCTTCAACTGCTTTATAAGAATCAGCATCTGCTGCTTTATTAATTTGACCATTTTGCACTGGTGAAAATGCATAATACCCACCAGGAGAAACTTCGTAAATTACTTCTTTTATAGTATCTGGGAATAGGTCGCTATCTACACGATTTAAGACAACAGTTGCTACAGCAACTTTTCCTGCAAACGGTTCTCCAACAGCTTCTGCTCGAACTAATCGTGCTAATAATTCTTTTTCTTCATTTGTAATTGTAGCAGGTATAATTAATGACTGACCAGGATAAATTAAATTGTCGTATTTATTATTCGCTTGTCGTAAAGCATTTAAAGAAATACCAAAGTGTTTACTGATTGCCCATAATGAATCACCTTGTTTTACTTCATAGTTTGCACCAGCAAATGTATTTAAAGGATTTATCACTAAAGTTGCTACGACAACAATTAATAAATGTTTCATTACTTTTTGCATGGATGAATCCTCCTTTTAATTGATTCGATTTTTGCTACACGTAAAGCATAGCAAGTATTTATTCATTTTATCATTAGGGAAAAAATGGTTTAATCTTCTTGTAACATAGAATTTAAGCAATTTCAGTGTTATACAGTATTCTTTACACTATTATTACAGACGTCATTTGACATTTATATAAAAATCAGATAAGATAAGTTTGTTGATTAGCTAGTTAAACGATTGCAAGAAAAGATAAGTCGTAGCTTCAATTGAGATGTAGAAGTGCATCATAAATCTACATTTCATAGATGCATACGACTGTTTTTTTTGTCATCATTGTAGCTATTTATATAGTTCAATCATGTAATACTCATGAATCCAATAAGTAAATAATTAAATATAGGATAAGGTTTTGATGTGGGATTAGAATTATAATGTAGATGTGTTAATACATGTTTACTTACTAAAATTCTCCACACTTTACGAAAGTTGAAAACCCTTTTGCATAAAAGTTAGCCCCTTTATATGTAAAATCACCTTAAATAAATGGTCGATGGAATTCTACTATTACTCTCACATTTTGAAAAACTTCCTTCCTTAACTATTCCCTGTATAGAAAAGATAAATTTTATTTATTAATACATTAAGCTATCTTTGGATTGGATTAATTTACATCTAATTCACACTGGCACGGTCTAGGAACCGTAAGGATGAAAGAGAGGTAGGGCTTTCATTGTTTTAGTTACAACATGCTTTCCTAAAGAAAGCTTAAATCATTATTAAAGATGTTTTCATGAGTGTAATGTTCTTAATTAATTAAATAAATAAATGACCTTTGGCTAGAGTTAGCTAAATTAAAGGGTCTACATGATCGGACAAACAAATTAATCTTCTTTTTATGAGTGAAACCGTAACAATATGCGAATTATAAATAATACGAATTTATGGATCACTATAAAGAAGATATAAAAAATTATAATTATGATAGGAGAATTATCGGTTTGAAAAAATTTTCAGATTTTAATTTAAGTAAAGAGTTAGAAAAAGCAATTACAGCAATGGGGTTTGAGGAAGCAACACCAATTCAAGCAGAGTCTATTCCGATCGCTTTTACAGGGAAAGACTTAATTGGTCAAGCGCAAACAGGAACAGGGAAAACTACTGCGTTTGGTATTCCATTATTAGAAAATGTTGATATGAGCAATAATGGCATCCAAGGAATTGTAATTGCTCCAACTCGTGAACTTGCAGTTCAGGTTGCCGAAGAATTAAACAAAATTGGAAGTGTAAAAGGAGTATTTACATTACCAATCTATGGTGGACAAGAAATTAGTCGTCAAATTCGTTCTCTTAAAAAGAGACCACAAATTATTGCAGCTACTCCTGGCCGCTTAATCGACCATATCCGTAGAAAAACAATCAAATTAGATAATATTAATACTGTAGTCCTTGATGAAGCGGATGAAATGTTAAACATGGGCTTTATCGAAGATATCGAAGCAATTTTAGCTGAGATAACTTCTGATAGTCATCAAACATTATTATTCTCTGCAACAATGCCACCAAGAATTAGATCTTTAGCTGAACGCTTTATGGATAATCCTGAGTATGTAAAAGTTAAAGCGAAAGAAATGACAGTTAAAAATATCGATCAAACGTATATCGAAGTGCGTGAAAATCAAAAGTTCGATGTATTAAATCGTCTTTTAGATATCCAATCACCAGAATTAGCAATCGTATTTGGACGTACAAAAAAGCGTGTAGATGAATTAGTTGAAGGGCTTAAAAAACGTGGTTATTCTGCTGAGGGAATTCACGGTGATTTATCGCAAGCCAAGCGTGATCAAGTTATCCGTCAATTTAAAGAGCAAATGGTTGATATCATGGTAGCGACAGATGTTGCAGCACGTGGTTTGGATATTAGCGGAGTATCACACGTATACAACTTTGACATTCCTCAAGACCCTGAAAGTTATGTTCACCGTATCGGAAGAACAGGACGTGCAGGTAAAAAAGGTCTTGCTGTAACATTAGTAACACCAAGAGAAGTAAATCACTTAAAATCAATCGAGCAATTAACGAAAAAGAAAATGGTTAAAGAACCAATTCCTAGCTATGAAGATGTTATTGCAGGACATAAGCAAGAAGCAATCAATAGCTTAACGAAAATTGTCGAAGAAAATAGCTATTCTGAATACAAAGGTATTGCTGAAACGTTATTAAATGATGTAGACTCAATTGATTTAGTAGCAGCAGCCCTAAAATTATTAACGAAAGAACCTGATCAAACACCTGTAAAACTTACAGACATCGCTCCACTTCGCTCTAAAGGTCCACGTAACGATCGTGGTGGTAGCAGAGGAAGAAATGACCGTCGTCGCCCGGGTGGAAGAAATGATCGCGGTGGAAGAAGCGGCGGAGATCGTGATCGAAATAGAGGCGAACGTAGCCGTAATGATCGTAGTCGTAATGATAGAGCTAGAAAAAGCAAAACAAGTAAATAATAAAAAAATCCCCTGTCTAGGGGATTTTTTTTTGATAAAATGACAACAATTATTATTTTGTGAAAATATAATTATTAAGAAAATTACCAATTAAATATCTTTGTTTTTGATAAACATAGGGTGGTATATTTATTACTAATAAATTTCACTTGGAAAGTGTAAAGGAGATTAAAATGATATGCCACTCTTTCAAAAGAATCATTTATATTTTATGCCTGAAGCAGAAAAGATACTAGAGCATTTAGGATCTCTAATAAAAGCTAATACAATTTTCCTTGCAAGCAATGATTTAAAAACAAATAAAATAATAAAAGTGCTTAATAAAGCCGAAATACTTGTTCAAGAAGGATCTATTCCATTTCAAGATTCCTACTGTTCAACTGTAGTTAATAATGAAACAAGCGCAACAGTTATAAAGGATACTGCACTACATTTAAAGACAAAGAACATGCCACCAACAAAAACAATTGGACCTAGTTGTTTTGTAGGTTTTCCTATCAAGTTAAGAAATGGAGAATTGTTTGGAACTCTTTGTGCTATGGATCGTAACCTCATATTTACTAAAGAAGAATTAGACTTAATTGTTACAGTTGCCAAATTTCTCGGTTATTTAATTGATTTAGAACGAGATATGTATGTAGATCAAGTAACGGGATTAAACACAAAGAGATTCTTGGAAATGTATTTTGAGGCGCTCCCAGCCAAAAACAAAAAAAACATCTCTATCTTTTTAATAAATATAGACCGTTTTAAGTTTGTAAATACAACTGAAGCAGTTGGTGATCACTTATTATCTGCCATCGCAGAACGACTAAACAATATTAGTAACAATAAAGGGTTAGTTATCCGATTGTATGGAGATGAATTTTTAATTGTTCATTTTGGATTAACAACTAATCATGAGCGTAGTCTGTACGCTGAACAGTTACTAGAAACAATAGCTAAACCAATTCAAATGAAATACCAAACCCTTAATTTATCAGCTAGAATTGGCATCAGTTCGTATAATGGTGATGAAAAAACAAATCTGGATACTGTAATTCAACAAGCCACATTTGCAATGGATGAAATTACTGGTAAACGAAGTAAACGATATCTTTTGTGTACTGAGAATATCATCCTTAAGAAAGAGCGTCACATGTGGATAGAAGCTAATTTGATTAATGAATTAGAAGAAAATAAGTTTGAGATGTATTACCAACCTCAATTTGGATTAGAGTCAAACAATATTACGGGATTCGAATCTTTAATTCGTTGGAATACAGAAAAGTATGGTTTCATTTCTCCAGCTGAGTTTATTCCAATTGCAGAGTCTACGGGACATATTATTCCGTTAGGAAACTGGATCTTTAGTACAGTGTGCAAACAAATGTCAGAATGGAACAAGTTATATGGGACTAATTATTCTATTGCAATTAACATATCACCTGCACAGCTTAATCATTATGGTCAGTATGTAGATATGCTTGATGATATATTAATAAAATATGGTATTCTGCCAGAGCAATTACATTTTGAAATAACGGAAACGTCATTCCTTCATTTATCAGATCAAATCGTACCTTTATTAGAGAAAATAAAAAATAAAGGTATTCATATTGCTTTAGACGATTTTGGAACGGGGTATTCATCTGTCTTATATTTACGTGATTTACCAATTAATATAATAAAAATTGATCGTGTGTTTGTAAAAGAACTAACTATAAATGAAAGAGACAAAAAAATTATTAAAACACTTATTGAACTAGCTAGGTCTCTTCGAATACAAGTTGTTGCTGAAGGAATAGAGGATGAGGTTACACTACACCATCTTAAATCGCTTGGATGCCATAGTGCTCAAGGATACCTTTTAGGAAAACCAATGGAGTCGGTTGCAGCTGAGAAACTATTAACTGAAAACCTAAAAAATTAAACGATTGTTTAATTTTTTTAGAGATTTACAAATTATTGTTGACTATTTAAGCAAATTAAAGCTTAGCGCTGCTAGGCTTTTTTTACTTGTTACACGAACGTTTATTCGGTAAACTTAAACTAGATACAATACCTACTGGTGGAGGTCTTCCAATGAAAAGAAAACAAACGTTAGAAGAAATTATTACGGAAATGAAAAATGATAATAAATTAAATAGAAATATAGTCCGCTGGCAAACACTTGACTCTAAACCTGCGAAATTCAAACCTTTTCCAAGTGAAATAAATGATACACTGCGAAGAGCATTAGAAAATAGAGGAATATCATCATTGTATAGCCATCAAACGGAAGCGTTAGAATTAGCGATAGAGAAGAAGAACTTTGTTGCCGTTACTCCTACTGCATCTGGAAAAACGCTTTGTTATAACCTCCCTGTACTGCAGGAAGTGATGGAAAACATGGAAAGTAGGGCACTTTATATCTTCCCAACTAAAGCATTGGCTCAAGATCAAAAAAGTGAACTAAACGAAATCATAGCTGAAATGGGTGTACCAATAAATAGTTATACATATGATGGTGACACACCAGCAAACATTAGACAAAAAGTTAGAAAGGCCGGTCATATCGTAATTACAAATCCAGATATGTTACATTCTGCTGTCCTGCCTCATCATACGAAATGGGTATCGCTTTTTGAGAACTTAAAATATGTGGTTATCGATGAATTACATACATATCGAGGAGTGTTTGGAAGTCATGTTGCAAATGTAATCCGCCGCTTAAAGAGAATTTGTAATTTTTACGGAAGTAACCCAAAATTTATTTGTACATCTGCAACGATTGCAAACCCTAAAGAACTTGCAGAACATTTAACGGGTACTAAAATGAAACTAATTGACCAAAATGGTGCCCCTTCAGGAAAGAAGCATTTTGTTTTCTATAACCCGCCAGTAGTAAACGAACCGTTAAATATTCGTCGTAGTGCAACGTTGGAAGTGAAAAATATAGCAAATACATTGTTAGCTAATGATGTTCAAACGATAGTGTTTGCTAGAAGTCGAGTTAGAGTAGAAATACTATTAAATTACTTACAACAGTCCGTGAAAAACGAGTTAGGGCCTAAATCGATTAGAGGATACCGTGGTGGATACTTACCAAAGCAAAGAAGAGAGATTGAAGCTGGGTTAAGGTCAGGAGAAATTAAAGGAGTAGTAAGTACGAATGCGTTAGAATTAGGTGTAGATATCGGACAACTACAAGCTTGTATTATGACCGGTTATCCTGGATCGATTGCTAGTACTTGGCAGCAAGCAGGGCGGGCTGGTAGAAGGCAAGATGAAGCCTTAATAATCTTAGTAGCAAGTTCTTCGCCACTAGACCAATATATTATTCAACATCCTGAGTATTTTCTTAATCGGCCACCAGAAACAGCTAGAATTAACCCAGACAATATCATTATTTTAGTTGATCATGTTAAATGCGCAGCATTTGAGTTGCCTTTTTCTGAAGGAGAAACATTCGACGGACAAGATATAGAAGAGGTGCTCGAGTTTCTCGCAGAGGAACAAATACTACACAAGCAATCTAGTAAGTGGTTCTGGATGAATGATTCATTTCCAGCACATAACATTAGTTTAAGATCTGCTTCCCAAGAAAATGTTGTAATCATCGACCAATCAATAACAGGAAATCATCAAGTAATTGGTGAAATGGACCGATTCAGCGCAATGACTCTACTACATGATGAAGCAATTTATTTACATCAAGGTGTTCAATATCAGGTTGAGTTATTAGATTGGGAAGAAAAAAAGGCATTCGTTAGAGAAGTTGCTGTTGATTATTTTACTGATGCAAATCTTGCTGTTCAGTTAAAAGTTTTGGATGAAGAACTTAAGGTACAAATGGGTAACTTCACAAATAGTTTTGGTGAAGTATCTGTACATGCAATGGCAACAATTTTTAAGAAAATTAAATTTGAAACACATGAAAATATTGGCTCTGGTCCAATTCACCTACCAGAAGAAGAAATGCATACAAATGCATGTTGGATTTCATTTGATAGTGATAATATTTCGTCAGCATCCAATGAGCAAATTGAAAGAGGTTTAGTTGGAATAGCTAATGTTCTTCGTCATGTTGCACCATTATTTATTATGTGTGATACAAATGACCTTTATGTTGTACCACAAATGAAAGCAATTCATTCCAATCAACCTACTATTTTCTTATATGATCGATATCCAGGCGGTGTTGGCCTTAGTGAGAATGTACATAAACAAATTAAAGAAATCTTGCACCAAGTTGAATCCGTTATGAAAAACTGTCCATGCCAAAAAGGGTGTCCTTCATGCACTGAACTTGGGAATAAAGGCGATGCAAAAAAACTGTTAGGACATATAAGTTCAGTTGCTAACTAATCTTTTATTTAACCAAGGGAACTTTTTATCTAATTACTCGTCATTACTATGAAGGGTTAATTAGATAAAAGGTTTTTGTAGGGGGGATACTTTTGTATTTGAAAGTTTTTAAAAATAGTATTGGATTTTTATTAACAATCCTTGGATTTTTTATGATTGGATCAATGCCATACTTATTTTTCCGGATGGATGCATTACGTGAAATAATCGTTATGCTAGATACGGGACAATTACGTAACACACTGTTTATTTATGAAAAAATGGATATTTATGTAAGTGAATACATTTTACATATGGTTGAAACTGTAAAAGATATTGTAAATATTACTGAATATAAATACTACTCCTATGGAAACTACTATTCTTTGTTCCCGCAATTTTGGGACGACTATAAATATTCGATGACTATTTTAGGTACTTCTCTGTTATTAGGGTTATCATTTTCTATTCTTTTCACGCTCTTCTTAATGTTACTTCCAACTCAATTCCGGAATATGATCTCAAAATTTATGTATATATTTGAATCATTTCCAGATATTTTAATCATTTTGTTATTACAATATTGTTTTATCCTTATCTATCAAAAAACGAACATATTAGTATTTGATATTTATTCCTTTGGTGACAAACAACCATATGCCTTGCCGATTTTTTGTTTATCTATTTTTCCTACTATATTTATGTCAAGATACTTACTCCAAGTGTTTCAAGAAGAAGATAATAGACATTATGTAGAACTTGCTAAAGGGAAAGGATTAAAAAGAAGTAGGATATTACTTGTACATGTTTTAAGAAATTGTTTAATTACACTGTTAGGGCAAGGGAGAGTTTTTTTCTGGCTCGCTTTGTCGAACCTATTAATTATGGAAATTATTTTTATGATGAATGGCTTTTTAAATTTTATGTTAATTAATGGTCCAAAAAACCCTGAGCTTATTACATTTGGTTTAATCATGATATATATACCTTTCTACCTCTTTTTTGCTTTATTGAAATTTACAACTTCTTATTTTAATAGAGAAGGTGTAGAAGGAGGTTTAAGTTCGTCATGAAAAAAATTTTAATACATCCCCTTTCATTAATAGGACTGTTATTTTTATCTTTCATGCTTATTGCAAGTTTCTTATATACCCTTGTATTTGCAGATATTGTACCTGAAACTGTCAGGTGGTCATTTGATGAAAAAGGAAATTTTACACAAGCACCTTATTCTCCGTCCTCCGAATATTGGTTAGGAACAGATAAACATGGAAAAGACATGCTATATAAAATTATTGATGGTGCAAAGTATACAATTGGCTTTGGATTAGTAATTAGTTTTGCTCGCTTACTGATTGCAACCGTCGTAGCATTTTTTTTACGATTACTTCCTAAATGGATAAGGAAGATGGTTATTAGAATTACTGATTCGTTTTTTTATTCCCCATTTGTAATTATTGCTTACTTAATGCTATCACCTGTTTTAATTGTTTATTCATGGAGTTTTGGGTCATTAACTAAGTTTTTAATGACGCTAGCAGTTATTACATTGTTAGCGGTACCAACACTAGCTGTATTTATATCTTCCGAAATTGAACAAATCTATCAAAAAGAGTTTGTTATTAATGCTAGTACACTTGGTGGTGGGAAGTTTCATATTTTCATCAAACACGTATTACCTATATTAAAACCTAGGTTATTTATTTTATATATTCAGCAAATGGTTAATGTATTAATGATCTTTGCCCACTTGGCTTTTTTAGAAGTTTTTATAGGTGGAGCAGATTATATTACAGAGGATGTATCTTTCGAAGGAGAAAAAATTCTTACGAAAGTCTCAAGTAGTAATGAATGGGCTGGATTAATAGGAGATTCGACTGATTATATGATCGCTTATCCATGGATTGTCTTTGCACCAGTATTGGCATTTTCGTTAACCATCTTAGCTCTAAACTTTATTATCGATGGTTTGAAAAGTGAAAGAACATTGCTTAAGCGAAAGCCGAAGTTAGTAGCAAGTAAAGTAATGAAGTTTGACGTAACTTCTCAAGATGCGTTTTCATTTGTATCTACTGAGAAATTGCAATTGCCTATTGTTAAAGAAACTAAGCGATGGGAAATGTTTAAGCCTTCATGGGTAACTTTCTTTGGTTTTGTTAGCATACTAGTTTTCACAAGTATTACAGGGTATTTGTTTTACGATATGAAGCAAAAGTCTAGTGCCCAAGCTGTTAATAATCAAAAGAAAGAAAATGAGGAAAATAAAGAGGATGAATTACCTAAATTAGTTGTACATCCGAGTTTAGCTAACTTTTATCCGACTGAGCTTAACTCTGATAGTAATGCAAGTTATGAGTTGTCCTTAAAGCTAACAGATGACTTTATGTTCAACGTTAATGCGAAAGTAAAGGTAACAAATAATTCTGCTGATTCATGGGATAATCTTTCATTCTATTTTATTCCTAATGCTTTCACTAAAGAAAGTCATGAAAAATTTATGATGAATGGAAGTAAAAAAACGCCAATTGAACTTGGTACGTTTGCAAATGTTGATATGAAACAAATTTCGGTTAATGGAAGAAAGACATCGTTTAACTTAGAATACGATCGATTGATTGTTCCATTAGCAACGCAGCTTAATAACGGTGAAACTGTAGAAGTGGACTTTTCTTATACGTTTACTATACCAGAAAATGGCGTGCGATTTTCTCAATATGAAGGAAATTTCGAACTTGCGCAATGGTACCCGATGTTAGCAACTTATAATGCTGGGTGGAACATCAATGAATATTCAACGTTAGCTGAGTCCTATCATACGTCGCATAGCAACTTTAAAGTAGACTTTGAGATACCTGAGCATTATTTTGCTGCAACCACCTCAGAAACCGATGCTGAACTTGATGATCACAGAAAAACATTAGAAGCAAAAAATGTGAAGGAGTTTTTCCTTACAATTCGGAAGAAGGAAGATCATATCATCCAAACAATTAGCTTCCAAGGCATTGAGATAAGGTTAATAGCACATAAGAAATATGAAAATTCAATGGATACTTTGTTAGAAACCTCTTTTGAAGCAATGCGCTATTTCCATACAAAAATAGGTGAGTATCCACATAAACAATTAGATATCATTTTAAATGACGGAAAATATGTCTCTGGTATGGAATATCCCGGTATTGTAACAGTTAATGTTAATCAAGCACATAACCGAAATACTAATTTAATCAAGCATACAATCGTCCATGAAATTGCTCACCAATGGTTTTATGGCGTTATTAACAATGATCCTTATCATCATAGTTGGATAGACGAAGGAATGACGACATTAGCCACAAACCTATTCTTCTATGACTTTAAAGATCGTGGTCTTGAAAAGACGTTTGGATTATTGAAGGAGAACTATTATAATACGAGTTCGCCTTTCAAACATTCAAATCAACCTATTATTGGATTTAAAAATGCTAACGTATTTGCGCCTTTATATGCAAAGCCAGCATTAGAATATTGGAATCTTTTTTATGAAAAATATGAAGGGGCTAAAACTGCATTGGAATTTTTAGCAGCTTATTATGATAAGTATGCTTATAACCAAGTCGATACTGAGGAAATGATGAGATTTACGGATTATTTTATGAATGGTGATAGCAACTACCTATTTATAAAATGGATTGAACATAATCATTACCATGATTTTGATAAAATTGAAAAAGTAATAAAAAATGAAATGAAGGAATATCTTCTTGCTCTTGAGCAGGGTGACTTAGCATTATTTAAAAAATTTCAAAATGAAAAAAATGATCTTTTTTATCAACAACAAATTAGTTGGTATGAAAAGTTACGAGCCGACGTTGAAAGTGGAAATAAATTTTCAGCGCAAGTAACTGATATTGAGCTCCAAACCATATATAATGGTCATATAGTATTTACATTTTCTATTGATAATAATACTACTCATGTGCCTTTTTCTATCGTGAAAGGCAAAGATAATTGGCTTCTAAATGATTATCCATTCGCTTCAATGGAATGGGGCGACAAAATCGATGTATTTTATCCAAATGGAAAAACACATGAAGCTTTGATTTATCGAAGATATGTAATGAAGTTTGTACCGATGTTAACTGAAACTTTAGGTGATAATGATAATTACGTTCTGAAACTATACGAAAATGAGAAAATCCAATCATTTTTCACTTATGGTGCGCCAATATTAGGTGAAATGAAACATGTAATGTCTAATAATGAAGAAAGAGCAAAAGAAATTGTTCTCACTTCATTAATTACCATGAAGGTCGATCTGCTTTCAAATTCACCTGAATTAAAAATGATAAAGTCAGCTCTAACTGCATTTTATTTAGAAAGCTTAATTGAGGATAATGACAGTTATCGACTTAGCTTTTATAATGGAAAATCATTATATATGGATAGAATGAATGAACTTAGTCAAAGCGGTACCACGATTGAAGAATGGTTAGAAAACGAAGTTGGCATGTTAGTGCTAGTTGACTTTTTACTGAAAAATAATCAGTTACAACCGTTTCTAAAGGCCATACCTTCTGATTCTGATATTTCTGAGTTAAATAAGTACATTTCTGCCTTAACCCATATAGGAGGAGCAAAAAACTTTGAATCCTATGTGATAAAACATCTTAATAATTAGAAAGTTGGATAGAACGATGTCGCTTAAAAATAAATTAACTAGATATAGAAAAGAGTTAACTTCAGAAAAGACTAGTTCTGAAACAGGAGAGAATAACAACTTTTTGAAAGATGATTTAGAATCATATTTATCATTTTGGAGGGACTTAAACGCTCTTGAATATAAAATTGATGAATCATCTTGTTTGGTTCGTGAGGTAGAGTATCCTCTTAACTATAAGCATGGATTGTACGAACTAAGTAGGTTTCACGATGTTGTGGCGCGTTGGCAACAGTCAGGCGTCGCACATCCATTATCATCGGCAAATGTGTCACCGAATGAAATTATTTTCTTTGATACAGAAACGACTGGTTTAGGAAGTGCTGCTGGACACATGATTTTTATGTTAGGGACAGCTTCGGTATTAAGGGATCGTGTGCTAATAAAACAGTATTTTTTAACCGGACCAGGTTCAGAGATTGCCTTTTATAAAAAGTTTTTAGCAGATATAACAAGTCTAGAATCGTTAGTAACTTATAATGGGAAGTCATTTGATTGGCCAAAACTAAAAACAAGACATACTATGCTAAAGAAAGAATTACCAACGTTACCTAAATTTGCCCATTTTGATCTATTACATGCGGCGAGGAGATTTTGGAAAAAAACTTTGCCTGATGTTAAACTAGCAACGATTGAAAAACAAATATTAGGTATTTCAAGAAATGGAGATACTCCAGGATATTTAGCACCTATCTATTACTTTGACTACTTAAAAACCGGGAACCCAAGCCTTTTAAAAGGTGTGTTTGAGCATAATGAAATAGATGTCCTTTCTTTAATAACATTATATACACACTTATCGGAACTACTCCTAGAGGACTTAAAAGAAGAAGGAAATACAAGTAGTGAATTGATAGAAGTAGCTAAATGGTTTGAGCAAAATGGAGAAAATACCGAAGCAATATCAAAATACCAGCAGTTGATCACTACAAATCACCATAGAAAAAAGGAAGCTTTGAAAGCATTAGGATTCCTATATAAAAAAGTAGGAAATAGTAAAGAATCGATTAGTTACTTTAGGCAGTATATGCTTGAAAATAACACGTACGATGTAAATGTTGGGATTGAACTTGCAAAGCTTTATGAACATAAAGAGAAAGATATTAATAAGGCTACAAATTATGCTGTTGATTCGTATAAAGAATGGAAAAAACAGAAGAGGATTTTTAAAACGAAACAACAAAAGATGGAAGAGATGTTTATTAAAAGAATTGAACGATTAAAGAGAAAAATGAAATAATGTTTTATTTCCCCGGTAAGCGCAAAATATGAACTATTTCGAGAGTATATTTAAATAATACAATCAAAACAATCATTATTTTATTACTTTTTGTCGAATTTTAGATAAAAATACCAACGAGTTAATTATGCCTTATTTGAATTTACATTTTGTAACAGGGCGATTACTAAAAACGAATATCAAGGTTAATATTTAATGAAAGACGGAATAATCATTATAATTTATAAAAATAGTGTTAATTAGGCGTGATTTAGGCATTTGCAATAGTACATGTACACCTTTTTCAACATAAGTTACTAGTGAACACAACAAATTAGAAAAAGGAGATGGAAAGATTGCATTGCCATAAACCAAAAGGACCAATTGTTCACCCTAAAAAGACATGTGTGAAGCATATTTGCCACCCGCATGTTGTCGATCATATTCACCCAAGTGAAACAATTTATAAGCACCACCATGTTTACACTCATAAACACCATTACCCACATCATGAGTGTCATACTTGTGAAGTTTCACATCAACATCAACAATGTGGATATCCTAAGTGTCCAGCACCGGACCATCATTATATGAAGCCACATGGGATGGGACACCAAATGCCTCAACCTATGCCTCGTCGTCCATTCTTTGGATGGTAAACGACTAATTAAGGACTGGTCTTTAGGCCGGTCTTTTTTTCTTGTTAATAATTTTATATGATTTACAATATACATAGAAGGGTGGTGTACAATTCATGAAAGTGGTTTTAGTTACTGGTTACAAAGCTCATGAATTGGGGATATTCGATAATAAGCACCCCGGTGTAAGAATTATAAAACAAGTAGTGAAGACTAAACTCATTTCGTTAATTGAAGAAGGACTTGAGTGGGTTATAATCAGTGGACAACCTGGTGTAGAAATTTGGGCGGGTGAATGCGTAGTTGAACTAAAGGAAAAGTACGAAAATCTTAAACTAGGTGTATTGACACCATTTTTTAATCAAGAAGAACGCTGGAAAGATGACGCAAAGGAACGATACAACCAATTGTTATTAGAAGCGGATTTTGTTGATAGTATTTCAAAAAAACCATATGAAGACCCAAGTCAATTACGTATAAAAAATCAATACTTAGTAAGTAAGACGGATGGTTTAGTTATTCTATATGATGAAGATAAGCCAGGATCCCCAAGTTATTATTTGACAGAAGCTCAGAAGCGGTACGAAAATGATGAAAATTATCCTATTCTTTACATTACTCCATATGATATTGAAAGTGCAGCAGAACTCGAAAATGAAAATGATCCAAATTATTGGGTACAATAACACATAACAATTGACAATTTATAATGCAAATGAAACAATAATAGAATATGAAGGGTAATGCCTGTATTGAGGTGAAATAAAGATTGAAAACAGGAAATATCGAACTTACAGCCAAGGACATATTGGAGAAAGACTTTAAAACGAGTATTCGTGGCTATAATCAAGATGAGGTTGATCAATACTTAGACTTAGTAATCAAGGATTATGAAACTTTACATCAAGAAATTAGCCGCCTGGAGCAAGAAAATTTAAGGTTAAAAAAGGAAATTGAACAAGGTAGTAAAGTGGAAGCAACTACTAAGCATGTTGGCACAACCAACTATGATATTTTAAAACGATTATCAAATTTGGAAAGACATGTATTCGGAAGCAAGTTAGATAACAACTAATTATTGGAATTAATTACAAATGAAACAGTATTGATTTTTATGACGCTAGATAATATAATAAGTATTGTCGCTATGACGACCAAAAATGTTCGGGCAATCGCTGCATCACTTTGTGATGTTGAGGAAAGTCCATGCTCGCACGATCTGTAATGATCGTAGTGTTCGTGCCTAGCCAATAAATAAGCTAGGGTAGTTCGGTTTCAACTGGACTAACGGCAAGGGAACTTCCTAAGTCTTCGGATATGGTTTAGTACCTTTGAAAGTGCCACAGTGACGAAGTCCTATTGGAAACGGTAGGAGTGGAACGAGGTAAACCCCACGAGCGAGAAACCCAAACGATGGTAGGGGCATCTACTCAAAGGAATAAAACGGAGAGTAGGCAAGTAAGATTTCTTACTTGAGATAGATGGTTGCCACCTGAGTACGAGGCGCAAGCCGCTTGCAGTACGACGGAACAAAACATGGCTTACAGAACATTTTTGGTTACCGACATTAATTAAAACTTAATTTTTTATATCAAACCTTGCTGATATAGCAAGGTTTTTTTGTTTTCAAACGCATCTATGGTAATATGATGATGACTACATAATTGTATCAATGAAAAGGGAAAAGGAAGTAAAACAATGAAACTTACATTAATAGCAACTGCTGCAATGGGTTTAGAGTCTATTGTTGCCCAAGAAGTTCGCGACTTAGGATTTGAAAATGTTACGGTAGAGAATGGTAAAGTCATTTTTGACGGGGATAAAGATTCAATATGTAAAGCTAATTTATGGTTACGAACTGCAGATCGTGTGAAACTGAGAATTGGTGAATTTAAAGCTACTACCTTTGATGAGTTATTTGAGAAAACGAAGGCTTTACCTTGGGGAGAATTCATCCCTGAATTAGGAGAATTTCCTGTAATCGGAAAATCAGTAAAATCAACATTATATAGCGTCTCTGACTGCCAAGCAATAGTTAAAAAAGCTGTCGTTGAAAGCATGAGAAAAAAGTATAAATATCATCGAATTTCAATGTTTGAAGAGACTGGAGACTTATATCGAATTGAAGTAGCTATTCTAAAGGATGTTGTAACACTTACTCTTGATACTAGTGGGGTTGGTTTACACAAACGTGGCTACAGAGTAGATCAAAATGTTGCGCCATTAAAAGAAACATTAGCAGCTGCATTGATCAAGCTTTCTACTTGGAATGCGAACAGACCTCTTGTTGATCCTTTTTGTGGATCTGGAACTATACCGATTGAAGCGGCTATGATAGGTCAAAATATTGCACCTGGTTTTAACCGTGACTTTGCAAGTTCTTCATGGGATATAATTGGAGAAGAGTCATGGAACCGTGCTTTGGAAGAAGCTGAAGACTTAGCAAATTATGATCAACCTTTAGACATTATGGGCACGGATATCGATTTTAATATTATTGATGTTGCCAAGAATAACGCAGTAGAAGCAGGGTTTGCGGACTTAATTACATTTAAACAAATGCAAGTTACTGATTTACAATCTGAAAAAGAATATGGAGTTATTGTTTGTAACCCACCATATGGAGAACGATTAGGTGAAAGAGAAGACGTTGAGAAAATGTACCATGAAATGGGTAAAACCTTTGAAAAATTAGATACTTGGTCAAAATATATTATTACTTCTCATAAAGACTTCGAAAGATTGTATGGGAAGAAGGCTACAAAAAGAAGAAAGCTATTTAACGGTTTTATCGAAACACAATATTATCAATATTGGGGACCGAGACCTCCAAGAAATTAGGTACTAGCAACAAACACCTTAAACTAATAAAATCATTAGTTTAAGGTGTTTCTTAATTAAAGCAGCGTTATTTTTATAAATCTTTTTTTAAGTAATAATGTTTGTGGTCTCGCCCTACATTATTTATTTCACCAAAAACTTCGTACCCATGTTTCTCATAGAAATCTAGAGCTTGAAAGCTAAGTGTATCTAGTTTAATAAAGTCACACTTTTTACGTGTTGCAATTTTTTCAGCTTCAAATAATAATTTTGTTCCATACCCCATTTTACGGATGTCTTCGTTAACCATAAGTATATGAATTTCTAGCCAATTCCAACAAATTTCACCTAATAAACCACCCACAACATTTTCATTATTATCGAGAAGAATTAATGATACCTCTTCAAAACGTCCTCTTAAGTCTTCAGATAAATGCTTTATATTATAATCAAATAATTGCTTTTTAATTATATTTTTTGTCTTTTGATCATTCGTGTTTACAATTTGCAATGTCATATAAAGTATCTCCTAATTATGTAGTCGATTTTGTTTGCACTTTTTATTAATTGAAAAACACCCTAGTATTTCTACTAGAGTGTTTCAGTTCTATTATAATTGTACTTTATTTATACATTTCTGCAATTTGTTTTTGTAACTTTGTATCTTCAATGTATTCATCATAAGACATCACTTTATCTACAACACCTTTAGGAGTAATCTCAATTAGGCGGTTTGCAATTGTTTGGACAAACTGATGGTCATGTGAAGTAAATAACATTGAACCTTTGAATTTCGTTAATCCACTATTTAAGGCTGTAATAGACTCTAAATCTAAGTGGTTTGTCGGCTCATCAAGTAACAATACGTTAGCATTGCTTAACATCATTTTAGATAGCATACAACGTACTTTTTCTCCACCTGATAAGACACTCGCTTTTTTCAACACTTCTTCTCCAGAGAATAACATTCTACCTAAGAAACCACGTAAAAAGCTTTCTGATTGATCATTTGGTGAGAATTGACGTAACCAATCAACAAGGTTTAAATCACAACCCTCGAAGAATTTTGAATTATCTTTAGGGAAATACGCCTGAGAAGTTGTAACACCCCATTTGAATGTTCCACTGTCTGGCTCCATTTCACCCATTAAGATTTTAAAGAGCGTAGTATTTGCTAATTCATTTTTTCCTACTAAAGCAATTTTATCGTCTTTATTCATAACGAAGCTAACATTATCAAGCACTTTTTCTCCATCGATTGTTTTAGAAATGCCATCAACGAATAATAAGTCGTTTCCAATTTCTCGTTCCGGAGTAAAGCCTACAAAAGGATATCTTCTTGAAGAAGGCTTAATATCGTCAAGTGAAATTTTTTCGAGCATTTTTTTACGAGATGTCGCTTGTTTAGATTTGGAAGCATTGGCACTGAATCGCGCAATAAAGTTTTGTAGTTCTTTAACTTTTTCTTCCTTTTTCTTGTTCGCATCTTGCGCCATTTTTAATGCTAATTGACTTGATTCATACCAGAAATCATAGTTTCCAACATAAACTTGAATCTTTCCAAAGTCTAAATCAGCAATGTGTGTACAAACTTTGTTTAAAAAATGACGATCATGGGAAACAACTATTACAGTGTTTTCGAAGTTTATTAAAAACTCTTCTAACCATTGGATTGCTTTAATGTCTAAATGGTTTGTTGGCTCATCTAGTAATAGTACGTCAGGGTCACCAAATAATGCTTGTGCAAGTAAGACTTTTACTTTTTCAGAGCCAGTGATGTCTGCCATTTTTTTGTTGTGTAGTTCTTCAGTAATTCCTAATCCTTTTAATAATACAGCTGCACTTGATTCTGCTTCCCAACCGTTAAGTTCAGCAAATTCACCTTCAAGTTCTGCAGCTTTCATACCGTCTTCTTCTGAGAAATCGGCTTTCATATAAATGGCATCTTTTTCTTGCATAACTTCATATAAACGTTCGTGACCCATCATAACAACTTTAAGTACTTCTTCTTCTTCGTATTCAAAGTGGTTTTGCTTTAGGACAGCTAAACGTTCACCTGGTCCTAGGTGTACATCACCTGATTGTGCTTCTATTTCACCTGATAATATTTTAATAAATGTCGATTTACCAGCACCATTTGCGCCAATAAGACCGTAGCAATTACCAGGAGTAAATTTAATATTTACATCTTCAAATAGCTTGCGATCTGCAAATCGTAAGCTTACGTTACTAACTGTTATCATAACTGTAATTCCTCCAATAGCTTTGTCTACGAAATTATATCATCATTTTGCCTTAATAGAAACATATTAAGCGTTTAACCGTTCCATTTCTAAGATAGGTCTTTTTTAAATTTAAGTACATATAAGTGGTATTGGGAGAAATATAGGAGGTATAAGGATGGACAAGTATGTAAGCAAAAGTTATCTAGAAAAAGATAGAGAGGATGAGCTTTTTCTAAGAATTGCCCAAGTTAGTCAGCAAATAGAGATCATTGGCCTAGCTGTACTTGATAAGAACAAAGGAGGAAAGGAAGTTTTCGAGCGCTTAGAGATAATAAGACAGTTATTTGCTTGGTATGTAAATGGTGATTGTGAAGAAAGTTGGAAAAGGAAGATTCAAGAATTGCCCAAGCTACTAACCTTTAATGAGAAATTACAACTGATATCGACTTTATATATATGTACAAACATAGTAACTCGGTTGCAAGATATATTGTTGCCTTGGAAGGATGAGCATAGTATGAAAAACATCAACGTTCATATCACTAACGAAATTAGCCTAAAACTTATGTTTTTGAACGAGTTACTAGAAAGTTATAATGTGAAAAAGGAATACCCTCATTTAATAAAGGAAGCTTGTGATCCTAAAGATTGGTTTATGAATTAAGGGGGCTACTTTGGTATGGAAGTAGCCTCACTTTAAGTTTGATTTTTCGATGATACTGTAGACGAGAGTGTTTCGTAATTTTCCATGAGAATTAAGATCTTCGTTCCTAAGGGTTCCTTCGAGCATATACCCTAACTTTTCAGGGATCTTTTTACTTCGTTCATTTTGTTCATCACAGCGAATTTCTACACGGTTTGCTGCTAACTGATCAAATGCAAATTGTGTTAACCCTCGAATTGCTTCAATCATATATCCCTTTTGTGCTTCGCTTGTTCTAATCCAATAACCAATTTCAAATTTCCTCACTTGCCAATCCATTCTGTGAAGTCCTGTTGAGCCAATAAAGTTACCATTTTCTTTATGAAAGATATGCATTCTTAAATCTGAACGTAAAATAAAGTTGGAGTAAGATTGCCTGACACTGATTTCTGATTTTTCTTTCGTTTGTTCACCGTTTGCGAAAGGGAGCCAAACTTTTAGTTCTTCAATAGATTCAATTACTGCATCATACACATATGCCCCGTCACCAGGTAATGGCATCCGTATTTTCAAACGTTCTGTTTCAAATTCTTGTGGAAAATCTATTAATATAGGATCCATTCCCAATCCTCCTTCATAGTTTTGTATATTTAACCATAAAATGTTAGGGAGAACAACCATTTTAACTAGAAATGTTGACAGAACTTATTTTCTTACACATAATCAACATTTAAGGGTTAATTGATAACGGAGGTAAATGAATTGTTACAAAGAAAAAAACTACCATTTGAATATAATAAGGATAGATCATTTTTTGAATCATTAGGGGATTGGATCGGTGACGTCTTCTACGACATTATGCCTGAACATGGTTTTGAGCTACGTGATGAACAAATATTTATGGCCTTTCAGCTTGAACGAGCTTTTCAAGAAAAAAAAGTAATGCTCTCAGAAGCAGGAGTAGGAACAGGGAAAACAATCGTATATTTGTTGTATGCGATTTGTTATGCAAGGTATACGGGAAAACCTGCCATTATTGCCTGTGCCGATGAATCTTTAATAGAGCAACTCGTAAAACCTGATGGTGATATTGCTAAAATAGATAAGATGTTACATTTAAACATAGATGCTCGACTTGCTAAGTCAGATGAGCAATATTTATGTATTAAAAAACTAGAGCAAAAGATAAATATGCCTGAACATAAAGGAAGTACTTTTGGTGACATCTACAAAGAGCTTCCTGAATTCGCAAAGAAACAAGGAACGATGCAAACATTTGAACCATATGGTGATCGAAAACAGTACCCAGATTTAAAAGATGAAAAATGGCAACATATTAATTGGGATGTTTTTCAAAATTGCACGCTTTGTGATGTGAGACATCGCTGTGGTAAAACTTTAACTCGTGAACATGTGAGAAATTCTAGTGATATCATTATTTGTTCACACGATTATTACATGCAGCATGTATGGACGAGTGACGCCAGAAAAAGAGAGGGGCAATTACCACTATTGCCTGAATACTCTTCTGTAGTATTTGATGAAGGACATCTTTTGGAAGTTTCCGCTCAAAAAGCATTATCTTATAAAATGAAAGATTATGTTTTAATTGAACTTTTCGAAAGGTTATTACAAAACGATATTAGAGAAAAGTTTGCCCTACTAATGGAAGAATTCGTGGAAACAATTGACGTGTTCTTTGAAGTACTTGAAACGAGTAGCAAACGTATCGAAGGGTCCAATCGAATGACAGTTAATTTGGACGAGCAATTACAAGGAGTAGCATTAAAATTAAAACAATTAGTTTCTACTATCGGTGATGAGCTTGTATTTGAGAGTGAAACATTTGTTTTAGATGAATACGAAACAAAAGTAATTGATGAACATTTAGATGAGATGATGTATGCATTAACACTGCTTCTTGGTGAGAATGATGCAATTATTTGGTCAGAAGAAGATGAAGATGGTTTTACATTAATCACAATGCCAAAAACAGTGAAAGAAGTTTTGCGTGATAAAGTTTTCCAAAACAAAAAACCATACATCTTCTCATCTGCAACGTTATCTGAAAATGAATCATTCAATTACGTTACTAATAGCTTAGGTATAGATGACTATTTATCCTTTTCAGTGGCTTCACCATTTAATTATGAAGAAAACATGACTGTTAATGCACCATTTATTAAATCGTCTAATGCTAAAATAGAAGCATTAAATGAATCGATAAAACAATCTGAAGGTAGAGCACTGGTATTATGTAATTCAAAAAAAGAATTACAAGAGCTAAGAGATGGTTTAAAAAGTAATTTACCTTGGGAGCTATTTGTTGAAGGGGAAAAGGAAATCACTGCACTAATTGAAAAGTTCCAAAAAGATGAGCATAGTATTTTATGTGCAAAATCATTATGGGAAGGCCTAGATATACCAGGAAATGCACTTAAAAATGTTATTATTTATTCCTTACCATTTCCTCCTAATGATCCTGTTTTTGAAGCTAAGAGGGCAGAAAGTGGCGATCCATATTGGGAAATTGATGTTCCATATATGTTGCTTCGCTTGCGACAAGGAATTGGTCGATTAATTAGAACAAGTAATGATAGTGGTAGTATTGTCATTTTAGATGAGAAACTTTTAGATGACAAAAAGCTATTAGAAAAAGTAAAAGGAATTTTACCAAATGGCGTAGCGCTTGAGAATTAACATAATTTATATAAATTATCAAAAGGTAGTAAGCCTCATTTTTGGCTAACTACCTTTTTTAACGATTAGTAAACAATCTGTTATGTGCTGGGAAGCGTCGGAATATTTAGAGTTATGTTATATTAAACTAATGAATAGGATGAATAACTGCTTTCATAGCCTAGCATCTAATGATAAAATGAGACTGTATATGTCATAAGGAGTGAATTTCACATGAATAAAACAATTCAAGAGATTGAGGCTAGTTTTTTAGAATTTGTAAATAAGATGTCTTCATATAATGAAGCGCTTGGCTTAATATATTGGGACTTACGCACAGGAGCTCCAAAAAAAGGGATGGAGCAACGTTCTGAAGTAATCGGAGTTTTATCCTCAGAAGTTTTTGCAATGTCTACATCGGAAGAAATGGGTCTTTACATAGAACAGCTATCAGATGAAAAAGTGCAAGATGAACTATCAGAAATTACTAGAAAAACAGTGGAAGATTGTAAGAAACAATACGATCGCAATATGAAGGTTCCTGCAAATGAATATAGAGAATATGTTATTCTCCAGTCACAAGCAGAAACAATATGGGAAGAAGCGAAGGAAGTTTCAGATTTTGAGATGTTTCGCCCTTATTTAGAAAAACTTGTTGCCTTCAATAAAAAGTTTATTTCTTACTGGGGATATGATGGAAACCCATATAATACATTACTTGATATGTATGAGCCTGGTGTAACTGTAGAAATGATTGATAAAGTATTTGGACAGTTGCGCGAAAATATTGTGCCTTTAGTAAAAGAAATAGCAGAAAATGGTGAAAGGCCAGAAACAGACTTCTTATTTAAACACTTTCCAATGGAAAGTCAGGAGAAATTTAGCCACTTTGTTCTTGAAGAGATGGGATTCGATTTTGAAGCAGGACGTCTAGATACTACTGTACATCCGTTTGCAACTGGACTAAATCCTGGTGACGTTCGAGTGACTACGAAGTATGATGAGAATGATTTCCGTACAGCAGTTTTCGGTACAATTCATGAAGGTGGTCATGCGCTTTATGAACAAAACATTTCAAAATCATTAATTGGGACGCCTCTTTGTGATGGAACGTCAATGGGAATTCATGAGTCGCAATCATTATTCTGGGAAAACTTTGTTGGTCGTCATAAAGGATTCTGGATGAAAAATTTCGAAAAACTGAAAAGTAGTAATCCTGGTCAATTTGATGGACTAACGTTAGATGAATATTACCGAGCAATTAATGAGTCAAAACCTTCATTAATTCGTATTGAAGCTGATGAATTAACATATCCCCTTCACATTATGATTCGTTATGAAATTGAAAAAGGATTATTTAATGATGAAATAGAGGTAAAGGACTTACCTACTGTTTGGAATGAAAAGATGCAAGAGTATTTAGGAGTAGTCCCTGCTAATGATGGTGAGGGTGTACTACAAGATGTGCATTGGGCTGGTGGTTCGTTTGGTTATTTCCCATCCTATGCATTAGGTTATATGTATGCTGCGCAAATAAAACAAGCAATGATGCAAGACTTTCCTAACTACGATGAAATGATAGCAGAAGGTAAGTTAATTGAGATTAAGCAATGGTTAACAGAAAACATTCATAAATATGGAAAATTAAAAAAACCATTAGAAATATTAAAAGATGTCACAGGCGAAGAGCTAAATGCAGAACATTTAATTTCTTACTTAAATAATAAGTACCGTGACGTTTATCGTTTATCATAATTAATTACAAAGGAAAAAGGCTCAGAATGAGCCTTTTTTTCTACTTTTTATTTAATGATTTTCCGTTATCTCATTATTTTTTCTATTCTTGTTAAATGTTCGAAGCGGTATTTCATCTAAAAATATTGTCATAACAAAAGCAGTAAAAATTACAATTCCTCCAGCGAAAAAAACACCTGTTAACGAGTAACTTAGCGCTTCAGTAAGCACTAAAAGTAAATTGTTAAAAGTACTCAACAATGCTTCCGGTAAACTTTCTTGCACTTTTTGAAGTTGTTCAGGATTAATTAGTAGCTGAGGACTTTGTATATTTTCTATTCTTTCACTTAAATGTTCAACTTCACGAGGCATTGAGGCAAATGAACTTTGTAATTTATCATTCATTCGAAAACTCATAATGGCTCCCATAATTGATACACCGACAGTTCCGCCAAGCTGCCTAAATAATTGAGATGAAGCAGTCGCAACTCCTAAATAGCGGTGCTCCACACTATTTTGGATCGTTAATGTAAAAATAGGGAAGCTGATTCCTAAGCCTAAACCAACTATTATCATATTAATAATTGCCGTTATGTTTGTCGTATCCTTGTCCATTAGTGAAAGGGAGAACAAACCTGTACTCATGATTAATAATCCGATTAATGCTAATATTTTATACTTTCCTGTTTTAGATATAAGTTGCCCACTTATCGCACTTGCAAAGACCATACTTAAAGTCATTGGCATTAAAACTAATCCAGAAACAGCAGCTGATGTACCTATTACCCCTTGAACGAAGAATGGCATATACATAATTGCTCCGAACATACCTGCTCCAAGTGTAAATCCAACTAAGTTAGATAGTGTGAAAATTTTATTTTTAAAAAGGAAAAGTGGTAATAGAGGGCTCGCTACTTTATTTTCGATACGTACGAAAATAATGAAAGCTATAATTGATACCGTTAATAAGCCTAATATTTCAACAGAATTCCATTCATATTTTGTACCAGCCCAAGAAAAGGCAAGTAATAATGGGACCATCGTTGCTGTGATAAATAGGGAGCCATAATAATCGATACTTTCTTTTTCTTGTTGCTTTGTAGTCGGAAATAAAAAATAAATTAAAGGTAGTACGATTAGACCTAAAGGTAAAAATACCCAAAATACCCAATGCCAATGAAGGTGGTCGACAATCCAGCCTCCTAAAGTAGGTCCAAATACACTTGCTAAGCCGAATACACCACTCATCATACCTTGCCATTTCCCTCGTTCCCTTGGTGAAAATAGGTCTCCTATAGCAGTAAATGCTGTTGACATGATCATTCCACCACCAAAACCTTGAATCCCACGGAAAATAATTAAATGAGCTATAGTAGTCGAAAGACCAGTTAAAAATGAACCTAAAATAAAGATTAGTAAGCCAATGATTAAAAATGGCTTTCTTCCATAAATATCCGATAATTTTCCAACTAATATTGCAGTTACACTAGAAGTTAGCATGTAAATTGTGAATACCCAACTGAAATATTCCAGCCCACCTAAGTCTGATATGATTCGTGGTAGAGCAGTTCCAACAATCGTTTGGTTTAAAGCAGCAAATAACATGGCTGCCATTATTGCTACCATAATGGTTATTTTCTTCTTTTGATCTAAAAGTTCCATATTTTCTCTTTCCATCACAATCACACCCCTAGTAATAAATAACCATTTTAATCTTTTTGAAGGTATTAGTTATTTTATTATATCATTTACTTCGTAAGACGAAAGAATATGTGATGCATTTTATTTTTTTTAGATAAAAGTAGTTATCTATTGTGCTAATTAAAATAGTTCATAGGTTTTTATCACGATTTACTATCTATTCAGTCCCCAATCACTACCGACCTGCGTATGTTGTAGTAAGTGAAATTACATCAAGGAATGGCGGTGGTGAAAATGAAACCGAAGTTTAAGGTCGGTGATAAAGTCGTCATAACTTCATACGGTACAATAGGTACGATAACTCATGTTGAACATTATAATGGCATTTATTTTTATAAAGTGAATAGCAGTGAAGTTCTCTTTACTAGTAGTGAACTAAAATTAGCTGATGAATCGGATACAAGTATTTATAAAGAAGATGACGTCATCAACATTGAGTATAAGTTTAATTTCGGCGACATCGTACTTGTCGATGGGTATGAAGACGACCTTTTTAAAGTTGTTGGTTATCGTACAGAAATGTGGCGCTATCCAAATGATTCATGGGAAGTCGTAATTTATGAATTATCTCGAATAACGGACGGAGAATGGCTTGAAGCAGAAGAAGAAGAAATGACATTTATATCCAGTCAAAAAAATATCGGAGATCTGCAATTGTTAAAAAATTATTCAAACTTAACAAATGTAAAAAAAAATCAAACGAAAAAACGGACGGATCAAAAAGAATTGCCACATGGTGTAATGAAGACGACAAAAGAAGAAAAAATTAATGAAATAGATGAGTTATTAGATATGTACAACGACTATAAATGGCTATTTGAACATTTCGGTGATACAGATTATAAAAAGAAGTTAAAGCGAATATTGACACAACTTCGTGATAAGTTAGGAAAGTGAGGAGTTTGTGGAACATTTAGTCATGTTCTACAAACTTCTTTTTAACTTAGGAAGAGCTTTTGCATAATTTAACCCATTTCGTGAGAAAAATATAGTAAGAAATAGACTTAGAAATGGGTGATTAAGAAGTGGAATTGTTAATGGACGTGTTAAAAGCTTTGATCGTTCTCTTAATCGTTGTTCTTCTAGCTTATACGTGGTGGCTTGGAACACAACAAAGAAAAGGAAAGAATGAAGTGAGTGATGATGTTGTAAAACACCCTGTATTTAGGAATCCTGTCTTCTTTACATATGCATTGTTTGCCGTATTATCTTTAGTGTTCATTTTTATTGTTGCATCCTATTTCAACTAAATAAATATATTGCCTGTCATTCAAAGATTGGCTGCCTTTTTAGTGGTATACTATATACTATACGTATAAAAAGGATACTGGGGCGATAGTTATGTTAGATTTTGAAATTAGTATTTTAGCAATTATTTTAGCAGTAATATCTAATGGGGTAATTGGTGCGCTTTGGTATTCGCCATTATTGTTTGGGAATCGCTGGATTAGTGCGATGGGGAAGAAGAAAGAAGATTTTGATAAAAGTGGTGCAAATATCGGTTATATGTTGACGATGATTGCAGCAATTATTACTGCACTTACTTTAACTTTCTTCATAAACATGATGGAAGTTGTTACCATTGGTGGAGGAGCGTTAATTGGTTTCTTAGCAGGTTTAGGCATTGCTGCGATGAGAGAATTATCACCAACGTTCTTTGAAGGACGAAACATTACGTTATACCTAATTAGTATCAGTTACCACATTTTTTCACTAACGGTAATGGGCATGATTATTGCATATTTCTATTAAAGTAAGAAGGAACTTCAAAGTGAAGTTCCTTCTTTTATTACTAACATTTGGTTGCCTTCGTTGCAATGAATGTTTTTATAAAATTATCAATCATTCTTCTCCCACCAAAGTCATCTTCATAAAAACCTGTAATCATAAACCCTGCATCTATTTGACCCTGAATTTGGTCTTCTAATGTGTGCGCATGCTCAACCGTTCGTTTTGCTTTTATATGCTCTTTTTTTTGCGATTCATTTAAATTAGCAATAGAGTTTGTTGGTATTGAATGTTCTACTTTTAAATTTCCTTTCATTTCCTCGTCATCATTAAAAATAAATAGAAGAGGATTTGTGAACCCAGATATGAGTGTACCATTTCTTTTTAATACTCTGTATGCTTCTTTCCAAACAGGCATTAATTCAGCAACAAATAAGTTAGAGACTGGGTGGACAATGATGTCAAAAGATTCATCCTCAAAAAAATGCAAATTTGTCATACTTCCTTGTATTGTTTCAATAGTTAATTTATCTCTAGTTGCTACAAATTGATCTTGCTCTAGCTGTTTATCGGAAATGTCTACAACAGTAACATCTGCACCAGCAGCAGCTAATATAGGCCCTTGTTGCCCACCACCTGAAGCTAAACAAAGAATTTTAACTCCATTTAAATTTACCGGGAACCACTTTCGCGGAACAGATTTTTCTGTTGTTACTGTGATCTCCCAATCGCCCTGCTTACAGCGTTTGATTGTTTCTTTACTTACCGCCCTTGTATAGGAGACATTTTCGATTACTTTATTATTCCATGCTGTTTTATTTTGTTCAATGATATCCATAGATCTAGAAATTCTCCTTTATCTTTTAACTACAGGAGTAGTTTAACATATGTAAATGATTTATTAGCAAATAAAAAAATGACGCGCTATGCCACGTCATTAATCTAACATTCCCATCGTTTCTATATGTTTTTTTGCTTCGTTATTCCCAAGTTCATAGATTTTTTTATAGATGGCTTTTAATGAATTGTCATATTCATCATTCTCAACATCATGGTGATATTGAATATAAGGAGTATGAGCACGCCAAAAGCTGTGATGAGAAGCTGAATTTGCAGTCTCAAACAATTCACTCAATTGTTCAGCTTCTTCTTCAGTGGCTTGAATTTCAAACTCGTACGAAGACGCCCCTTGATCTTCATGTATTTCTCCTGATCCAACAGTAATGTAAAATGTTTTCCGCTCCATAAAATTCCTCCTAATGAACCTAATCATCCTTATTTTGTACGGAGGGGGCATAAATATACAATTAGATAGTCTATTTCACAAAAACATATTGAATTAAATATGGTGTTAATGCAGTTGCTTGTAAGAGAGAATAGCCAATGCTAAAATACATGCCTAATGTGCTTGAACATGTGGACTGTATTGGTTCAATTGGGGCAGCAACACTATGATCAAGCTTCACTACTGTGTCTTTCAATGGGTTACACGTCACAACAACAACAACATGTCTCCCGTACCATGCAGTCCCAATTTCGTTTTTAGCCATTATTTCGCCTCGCTTTTTTCATATCGTATGTAAGAATTAGTGTGCAAGTGACTGAGATTTATATGTTAGCTATTATATTTTGAATAAAAATTATTTCCAAATGAAAACTAAAGGAAAGATTACTAATTTTTAAAAGAATGCTTACTACATATATTATAGTCACTAAAGTTCTTGAATTTGAAAAGAGATTGGAGCTAATATAGTGCCAAATTACTTCTTCTTTATACTATTAATTATTGTTTCATCATTATTATTCGTCTATACAATTTATAAAACAAAGGAAAAATACATCATTGCTCACTTCTTAGTTATGTCTGGACTTGCTTTTGTTCTAGAATACTTTGTCTTAATTATAGGTAATGGTTATAAGTATTATCCAAATTTTATAGAAAACGCTTTTTATGATAGCTTACTTGGCTCACTTGTGTCACAAGCAGTTGCTATACCAATCGCAGCAACAGTCATTGCTGCTTTTAGACTTAATTTTTTACATATGTTAGCAATTACTGCTGGCTTCATCGCAATCGAAACGTACTTTATACATATAGAGATTTATGAACAATTTTGGTGGGAAACTTATTTTACTGCTGTATTGCTTCCAATTTACTTTTTATTCGGGAAGTTTTGGTTATTGTTACTCCAAAACGTCAAACATACAATTGTACACTATACAACTTTATACTTTATGACGTTAACCCTTAATTCAGTAATTTTGTTTTTTTTAGTATTGCTTTTAAAGACACACGAACTTCAAGTAGGGTGGTATGATAATCCTTATCGCGACCATATCGCTGCAAATTCAATCTATATTATAATTTTATCAGCGATATTTTCCATTCTTATCTTAAAAAAAGTAAGGTGGTATGTGTACTTTATTGTTTTAATAGGCTATAACATCATTGATCACCTAATGGTATGGAATGGCATGCTTGAATTAGCAAATTGGTGGAATGTTTTTTATTTTTCGTTATTAAATCTTACTGATTTGTTAATGGTTTATTTTCTGAATGAGTATTTAAAATTTAAGTATTTCCTTTTCGATTAATAAAATAAAAAGGTGTATATAAAAGGAAAAATGTAACAATAGCAAGGACTTCCAAAGAAATAATGTACCATGGCCACGGACCTAAATAATCAATAATTGATGGATTAACTGGTTTTTTAGAAATGTATAAATAATTACCGTTTACTAATTTATTGAATATTAAGATGAAAATCATATATATATTTAAAATTGCGAATGCTCGGAATAGCGAACGAATTGTTGGTTTATACATGTGTACTATTAAAATGAACATATTTGCAATGACGATTCCACCATGAGAAATAAAGAAATGGACATATCTAAAATGGGGAAACGAAAAGCCACTTATGTCTGGTGTGAAAATTGCATGTAAAGCACTGCCGACTCCGATAAAATAGGTAATTTCAAATACTCGATAGCTTTTTGTCATCAAAAGAATTGCTGAAAGAAGTAGAGAAATACTGCTTATATGAAGCGGTAACGAAGTAGATATATCCCATGCCTCGATATAAAAGAGCCACCATGCAAGGGAAATTTCGGAGATAATTAATATGCTAGCTAATAAGTATCGAACAATGGTATTGACCTGACTTTTTCGCAGAGAAACTCTAAAGTAAAATATAAATAATATTGTAAAAAAAATAATTAGCAGTGTTATGATGTGCACACTTGAAAACAAAACGAAAGGAACATCATATTCGTCAGCAATATATTTATGCATAATCCTCAAAACCTCCAAATGGTAAAAGAGCTGAAAACACAGCTCTTTTAATTTTGTTTACTTTCAAGAAATTGATCGATTAACATTTCAACTTTACTATGACTTGGAACGTCATCTGTATAATGAAATGGCATCTCTTCAATACACTCTCCATTTAAGTAAACATGTAGTGCTCCTTTTTTAGATATTTCACTGTATTCCATTTCAAAAATGTACCCTTCACGCTCAATTGCCCCCACCTTAATCATCCTTTCTTCCTTTTCTATTTTTTGCAAAACGCTTTCAGTTATGAATTCAATAAAATGGAAGTAATAAAAGAAAAGTAATTAGCAATGCTAAGAAGAAATGAGTATATTTTGAAAGGGGAAATAAGATGACAGTAGCTACACAATTAAAGCAAACGTTAGCAGGACTAAAAAGTGCTCAAGCCAGTTTAGAGGGCTTTGCTTTACAAACAGACAACGAGAGTGCAAAACAAGTGTATGAAAATTGTTCAAAACAAGCACAGAATTTAGTTGATACTCTTTCGCAACGTGTACAAGAAATAGAAAAAGAGGAACCACAATATCAATAATGTGAATGATAGGTTGGACATGTTATGAATATGTCCGACCTGTTTAAGGTTTAACGTGTCATAATTTCTTAATCTGTAGGTGAAACTATATGCATAAATTCATAATCATTATCTTTTCTGCAATTAGCTTGATAGGCTGTAATTCTAAAGAGAACGAACTTAATGAGAACAATAAACTCCAAGCTAAGCAAGTGGGTTATTCCAATGTTGCAGATGCGAGTGAAGTTACAAAGAAAATCAATGCCTTAGTTTTGAAAAATAAAGGTGTATATGATGCTATTTCTGTTAAAAGCAATAATCGAATATTGGTAGCACTTAAAATAAAGCAAATGGCAAAACTGCAAAAGAAAAAAATAGAAAAGGAAATTAATCAAAATTTAACTACAACTTTTGCTCCATATGCCATTCACGTCACTACCGATAAGAAAATCTTTTGGGAAATTGAAAAGTTAAATAAAAAGAAAGATAAAACAAATTTAGATGAGGATTTTAATCATTTAATAAAACTAAGTAAAGATAAAACGTAAAAGGGTGAATCTAGTGGCTGATAAACAGAATAAAAAGCTTACACCAACACAACAAGAGTATCAGCAATTTCAAAAGGAACGAGAACCAAAGAGGCCTGTCATAAAAAATTGCTTTCGAGCTTTTTTAGTTGGTGGGTTTATATGTTTTATTGGACAAATTATACAAACGTTATTCGTTTATTATGGTCCTTTTACAGAACAAACTGCTGGCAATCCAACTGTAGCTACGATGATATTTATTTCAATGCTACTGACTGGATTCGGAGTATATGATCATATTGCTCAATTCGGTGGAGCAGGAACAGCTGTCCCTGTAACTGGATTCGGAAATTCCGTCATATCAGCAGCGATCGAACATAAGACAGAAGGATTTGTGTTAGGTGTAGGTGGAAATATATTCAAGTTGGCTGGCCCAGTTATTCTGTTTGGAGTATTCTCAGCTTTTATTATTGCACTAATTAAAACAATTCTTCTTAAAGTAGGTGTTTTGTAAATGCTTCAAGGTAGTCGAACGTGGATATTTGAAAATAAGCCAACTATCTCTGCCACTGGAACAGTTGTTGGTCCATTTGAGGCAAAGGGAAGAATTGCAAAAGATTTTGATCTAATCCATGAAGATCTTTGGTTGGGACAAGACTCATATGAAAAAGCTACGAGAGTGCTTTTTGAAGAAGCTTGCCAAAAAGCAATGGAAAAAGGCAATATACAAAAGGAGCAAGTGCAATTTATTCTAGCTGGTGACTTAATAAATCAAATTACTCCTTCTAGTTTTGCGAGCCGGACTATTGGTGCACCTTATTTTGGTTTATTTGGTGCTTGTTCAACATCCATGGAAGGGTTAGCGTTAGGAGCATTTATTGTTAATGGGCATGGGGCAGACACAATTTTAACTGGATCTGTTAGCCACAATTCTGCTGTTGAAAAGCAGTTTCGCTATCCAACGGAATATGGTGGTCAAAAACCTCCTACAGCGCAATGGACGGTAACAGGGGCTGGTGCAGCTTTAGTAACCAAAGATGGACAAGGACCTTACATAACTTCTGCCACGATAGGTAAAGTTGTAGATATGGGACTAGCTGATCCTTTTAATATGGGTGGTGCTATGGCACCAGCAGCAGTTGATACAATAGAAGCACATTTACAAGAAAGAAATGTAAGCCCTTCTTATTATGACCTTATTGTCACGGGAGACTTGGGTCACGTTGGTAGAGAAATTGCATTGGACCTACTACAAAAACATGGTGTACCTGTTACGAGTGATAACTTTCAAGATTGTGGGTTGCTCATATATAACGAAGATCAACCTGTTATGTCTGGTGGAAGCGGCTCTGGTTGTTCTGCAGTTGTTACATATGGCCACTTACTAAACCGTATGAAAAAAGGAGAACTTAAAAAAATATTAATAGTAGCAACGGGTGCACTTTTATCACCTTTATCCTTTCAACAAAATGAATCTATTCCTTGCATCGCACATGCTGTCTCGATTGAATCTGGAGGTGAATAATAATGGCCATTTTCTTTTGGGCTTTTGTTGTTGGAGGCTTAATATGTGTAATAGGTCAAATTATGTTTGATGTATTTAAACTTACTCCTGCACATACGATGACAACGTTAGTCGTCTCAGGTGCAATTTTAGACGGTTTAGGATTATACGAACCTTTAATTGACTTTGCAGGTGCTGGTGCTACCGTTCCAATTACAAGTTTCGGTAATGCATTAGTGCATGGTGCAATGGAAGAAGCGAATGAACACGGTCTTGTTGGCGTTATTACAGGTATATTTGAAGTTACTTCAGCTGGGATATCAGCAGCAATTATTTTCGCTTTTATTGCAGCTCTAATTTTTAAACCTAAAGGATAGGAGAATTAAGATGACTGTAGCATCACAACTAAAACAGACACTAGTAAATTTACAATCGGCAAAAGCTTCATTTGAAAGTTTGCAAAGCCGGACACATATTGGAAAAGCATCGAATGCATTTGAGGAGGCAAGTAAAGAGTTAAAAGTAATAATTGAAGATATAAAGATGAGAGTAGAACAAATAGAATTTGAAGAACCACAGTACAAAGGAGATTAATAAAAGTGGGGTGTCTAAATGCCTGGTTGGATTGAAATTACATTACGCTCTACTTCTGTCATTATTTTTTTATTTATTTTAACGAAATGGCTCGGGAAAAAACAAATATCTCAATTAACGTTCTTTGAATATATTACGGGAATTACAATTGGTAGCATTGCAGCTGAGGCATCTTTTGATGAAACCTTGAACTTATATCATGGTCTTGTTGCAATGTTTATTTGGGCGTTAATACCGTTTTTAGTCGGTGTAACAGCAATGAAAAGTAAACGTGCAAGGAACTTTTTAGAAGGCAAAGCAACAATTTTAATTAAAGATGGAAAAGTGTTAGAAGACAATTTAAAAAAGGAAAAGTATACAATTGATGAATTGCTTGAGCAGTTAAGAAAATCAAATATATTTTCTATAGAAGATGTGGAATATGCATTACTCGAACCTGGGGGAGATGTAACAGTTTTATTAAAGAAAGAAAATCAACCAGTCACAGCGAAAGACTTGAACCTAGATGTTGCGCCAATCAAACAGCCCGAAACGGTAATAATGGATGGTGTCATTTTAGATGAGCCATTGGCTACTCGTGGATATAATCGGAACTGGTTGCAAAATGAAGTGGACAAACAAGGTGTTGCCATTGAAAACATATTTATCGGCCAATTAAATGAATATGGAGAACTTTTTGTAGATTTATATGATGATAAGATTTCAGTTCAGCCATCAGTAGAGAGGCCGTTATTACTGGCGACTTTAAAGAAAAGTCAAGCAGATCTCGAGTTATACAGTTTATCAACTGAAAACAAAGAAGCTATCCAATTATATAAAAAGAATGCAAAGAAACTTATATCACTTATTAATAAGGTTGAAAAATATTTAACATGAAAAAAACAAGGATGTGAATCTTCCTTGTTTTTTCATGTTTATTTATTTACAAAAATTGGTTCATTTAAAGCATTATCTACACATGAGATTACTCTTTTGGCTGATTTCATTCCGATATTTATTGCTTCTTTTAAGTTCTTTCCTTCAATTAATTGTGAAACAGTTCCCGAGAAAAATGCATCACCAGCACCAGTTGAATCAATCACAGTTATACATTCTGTTGGGATATGACCTACTTCATCATTGTTTAGATCTGCATAAACACATCCTTGCTCACTTAACGTAACAATAGTTAAAGGAGCACCAAGCTTCGCTAAGTCTTTTGCAGCAGTTATTGCCTCTTCTTGATTAGAAATTGTTCTGTGTAAAAGAATCTCAGCTTCTTCTTTGTTACAAATGAAACTTGTTAAACGTGATAATAACTTAATGTTTTTTTGGATTTCACTAAGGTGAGCAGCTAAACCGTAAATTGGAATTTGCTTTTTATTAGATATACTAGTAACATCATCGATAATTTCAAGGGGCATATCCAAATCCATTATTATTGCATCATACTCCGAAAGGTCTTTTTCAAATTGTAAGTATACAGCATCAATTAAATGCCTTTCATCCGGTTGATGGGAAATCGATGTTACTAAATCTCCGTCATTATCAAGTACGGCTAGCCACATTCCCATTCCGTTTTCATCAACTAAATGAACACTTGATGTATCAACATTATGCTTTTCTAATTCTGTAATGACGCCTCTACCTGTCGCATCATCTGTTATACTCGTAACAAATGTCGCTTCCGTTCCTAAAACAGCCATATTTTGTGCGACATTTCTTCCAGTTCCACCATTTGAAAAGATTACGTTTCCTACATTTTTAGCATCTTTATGTGGTGGAGCAAATGAACTTCCTTTTATATCAACGAAAACTTTACCAATTATTAAGACCTTACTCATCATATCACTCACAATCAATCAGAATTATCTACATGGAATGTTGTCTTTTGTCGAATAGTTAGTAAGAATTATAAACCATATATATAAAAGGCTCAATATTTAATATGAAATTTAAACAAGTGTTATTTTTCAAAAAATTGCAAAAGGATAAGCCGTTACGACATATGCTATAAGAAGGAGTTGATTTTTTATGATTAAGAAAAGCAAATTTGATGAAGTTGCTACACTCTTTGGTTTAGTAATAATTTTAGTTGCATTTCTTTCCTATATTAATAAAGGCAACTTTTCAACAGACTCTGTTCAATTTCAAATTTTTATTCCAACTGTTGTAGCTATAATATTTCCTTTGTTTCGTTTAATTAGAATAAATGCACTTGCTTACGCAATCTGTACCTGGTTTATTTTGTCATACTTAATTGGAATGTCTAGTATCGCACTGATGATGATAGTAATATTTTGCCCTATTTCAATTTTTTTTCTTGCAGGAATTATTGAATCGAAAGGACATTTCCTAAAAGGTTTAGTGTTGTCGTGGTGGGGTTTTGTCTTTTATGACTTGTACAATCTCGGGATATTAAATAAAGATTTTATAAATTATTTAGGTGAAAGGCAATATAGTTATGCGTTCGATCAATATTTACTTATTATAGGTTTGGCAATCATTTATAAATTTCTCGTTCATCTCACATTGAAACCAATATATGTTTCTACAATAACTAATGATAAAATTGAAACAAACCCTTATAACCATCGGCTTAAGCTGGCACATATTAAGAAGATTTCGATATCTGAAGAAGAGGAAGTACCTGAAGAGTACTATACAGCACATGTTCTTGTTCAAGATTTATTTGACAGAGGTGTCATTTCAAAAAACAAATTAAAATATTACGCTAATTTAAAAGGTAGTCAATTAATCAAGCAATTAAGTGAGAATAACTTAATAAATTCTGATGATATAAGTAAATACTCACCTAATAAAAAAGTGAACGAAGGAATCTCATTTGAAACGGACCAAGATTTTGCTAGTGATATTGAAATTAATTATGTTGAAAATGATGCTAAAGGCGTTAAAGCAGAGATAACATCAGTGAATAAAAATGAGAAGCTACCTGAAAATGCCTGCTCTCAATGTAACAAGTACCCTTGTAAATGTTGTCAAAGTTGTTTCACATACCCTTGTAGCTGCTGTCATATATGTGGCCATCCAAAACGATGGTGTAATTGTTTTTAATTGTAGGGAAGGGGGATAGGGATGAAATTTTTTCAAAAAAAATTGCGTGAATCAATAAATATGTTAGATTTAGATACAAGAACAGAAATAAGTAATCATATGGAGAACTACTTGCAATACTATCAATTATTTCACCCTAATTGCTCTTACTATAATGGTTTTCTAAATGTACATGACGAAAATGTGTTTGTACAACTATATAAGCCTAGTGATAGTAGAGGTACAGTTTTTTTACTTCATGGATATTTTGACCATCTTGGTTATTTAAGTCCAATCGTTAAAGAATTATTAAAAATGAAGTTTACCGTTGTAGGCTATGATAAAATAGGTCACGGCTTATCAACTGGGAAAAGAGCATATATAGAGGATTTTAATGAATATACAGATACGTTAAAAGCGGTAGTAAATGAGACAAAGAAGTCGCTAAAAGGACCATACAGCATTATTGGTCATAGTACTGGAGCAGCTACAATAACTGATTATGTTATTAAAAATAATGATAGTCACGGCTTTGATAAGATTATTCTTTTAGCACCATTAGTAAGGCCAAACAAATGGCCGTTAACAATGCTTTCGAGTGCAATTATGAAACCATTTCTTAAAAATGTTCCACGAAAATTTAAAAATAATAATGCTTTTGCTATTTTTAGAAAAAAAGATCCACTTCAAACTAGTGCTATTCCAATACAATGGGTAAGTGCTATGCACAAATGGCATCGAGATATCGAATCCTTCGATCCAATTCGAACGCCGATCACGATCATTCAGGGCAAAAAAGATAAAGTTGTTAGCTGGAGATTTAATTGCAAATTTTTATTACGTACTTTTGTCGGCTCAAACATCCATTATCTCGAAAATGGGGAGCATCATATTGCAATTGAAAATGAATCTTCAAAAAAAGAGGTTCTGAAGATTATTAAAGGGGTTTTGGAAGACGAGTACCTTGACCGATGATTTACTTCTAACGTAAACTAAAAAAAGAATTTTAAGTAACTGGCATAAGGAAAGGTGTTTTTATGCAAATTTTCATTCATGGATTAGACGAACAAATTTTTAGTAGACCAATCCATAATATTACTGGTTTATTTTTTGAAGATTATAAAATTTCATTTACCGTATTTGAAGATAAAAAAATAGAAGTAAAGTTTTCAATAAAAAGAATTGACGATAGTATTCATGCTAATGCAGAGCTAACTGACATTAAAAATCAAAAAAAATATCTTAAAAGTGAATCTAGAGAATTTTCAAGCGATTTATCAGAAAAAGATATTATTAAACTTGAAAAGCACGTTGTAAACTTTGTTTATTTAAGTGTGTTACAGCAATTAACAAATGTCATCCAACCATGGGGTATTTTAACTGGTATACGTCCAACTAAATTACTTCACAAAAAATTACAATCAGGAATAAGTGTTGAACAAGCTCATAATGAATTGCGAAAACAATATTTAATCTCTGATGAAAAGATTCAACTAATGCAACAAATAGTTGATCGTCAATTAGCGATGATTCCGGATTTATATACTTTAGGAAAAGAAGTAAGTATTTACATTGGAATTCCATTTTGCCCTACAAAATGTGCATATTGTACTTTTCCTGCTTATGCAATAAATGGCCGTCAAGGTTCCGTTAATTCATTTTTAGGTGGATTGCATTATGAAATAAGGGAAATTGGGCGCTTTCTAAAAGAAAATAACATCAATATAACAACGGTGTATTATGGTGGTGGTACACCAACAAGTATTACTGCAGAAGAAATGGACATGTTGTATGAAGAGATGTACGAGTCGTTTCCAAATATAGCTAATATTAGAGAAATAACGGTTGAAGCTGGTCGCCCGGATACAATTACACCTGAAAAATTAAGTGTCTTAAATAAATGGAAGATTGACCGGATAAGTATAAATCCACAGTCATACATTCAAGAGACACTTAAGGCAATTGGGCGCCATCACACGGTAGAAGAAACCATTGAAAAATTCCATTTAGCACGGCAAATGGATATGAATAATATAAATATGGATTTAATTATCGGTTTACCTGGTGAAGGTAAGGAAGAATTCCAATATACATTAGATGAAACAGAAAAACTAATGCCAGAATCTTTAACAGTACACACGTTATCATTTAAAAGAGCTTCTGAAATGACTAAAAATAAAGAAAAATATAAAGTAGCTGAAAGAGAAGAAGTTACAGAGATGATGGAAATGGCAACAAAGTGGACAAAAAATAATGGCTACGTCCCGTATTACCTTTATCGTCAGAAAAATATATTAGGGAATTTGGAAAATGTAGGTTATGCACTTCCAGGTCAAGAAAGTATATACAATATTATGATCATGGAAGAGCAACAAACGATTATTGGATTAGGATGCGGAGCAGCAAGTAAGTTTATTGATCCTATCACTGGGAAGATAACACATTTTGCAAATCCAAAAGAGCCAAAAGCTTACAATGACAGTTTTGAAAAGTATACTCATGATAAAATCGATTTGTTAAAAAACCTTCTTTTAGACTCCGCAAAATAAGCGGGGTCTTTTTTATTTTTACCGTAATTAGAAAGACGTAGTAAAATAAAAATAAAAGCTAAGGGAGGAGAAGATATGAGTATTACAAAAATAAAGTTAATCCCTAAGGAAGACATGCTTCATTTTCAAAAAATAGTTATTAAAGCATATCCAGGCTGGAAGTTATACTTTGAAGAAAAGTTAGCTAAAGTTAAAGAAAAAAATCATTTTATACAGGAAAATTATCATTTTAGTAATTTCTGTCTAAGAGGTTGAAATATCACTGGATATGCCTAATTTTCTTCATTAGTAATGGGGGTGGTATCATTCCGAACTCATTGTGAAGCTAATCTAGCAAATATATCTTCTACTCACTATATTAATAAAATAAATAGAATTTTTTCAAGTGAGCAACGACAAATTTGTTTAACAGCTTTTTAAGTAAGAAAAAAATGGAAACCTCTTCATTATAATAATGGAGGCTCCCATTGTGCTAGTTCATGATTAGTATTTTTGTTGCTACTTGTTTTGGATTATTCTTTTTTAACTCTAATTCTTCAGAAATATATACTTTAACATGTACATCTTCTTCTGTTAACAGATTTTTTAAAGCTTCTTTTGAATATGTTTCTCCAGCTTCATCAACAATTACTGTGTCTTCATCTAAAATTACTAAACAGGAAACACCATAATCCAATAATGAATTGTTTAATTGTGAAGTACAGTTAACTAGAATTTCATTTTCGTTATGAAACTCTTCCGCTTTCCCTTTTAAATAAAAGTATTGCGAAGTGTTGCTATTAAGATTACAACCAACAAGAATAAGTATTAGTAGAATTAATGAAAAATATTTCATTTTTAACCCTCCCTCGTTTTTTGGTAATTATATCATATTCCGATAGTTTGTGATGAATTCTAATAGAAAAGCATTGAATACATTGAAAGTATAAGTAGATCATGGAAGAAGATTTCTCTTCCATGATTTTTTTGTTAATTCTTTCATTATTTTAATATGCTTGTCATTTTTTTTATAGATTTCTCATAAGGTTAATTATGGATGAGTACAGAGTAAAAAGGTACATCAGTGGGGAGGAAATCATGGTAAAAAAATGCCTCTATTTCATTGTATTTATAATGATCTTTTCTTTGGTATTACCAACACAATTAAGTGCAAACTCTTATATACCGAAGAAAAGGGTAGTCGTAATGGTATATGATGATTCGGGAAGTATGTGGGAGAAGAATGATGAAAATGAGAATAAAATCTTAATTGATAATTGGAAATATGCAAATTTTTCTCTCCAAAGTTTTGTTGGTTTACTTGATGAAGGAGATCAGCTCATTATCGTTCCAATGAGTGAACCAAATAAAAGATATGACATAGACATTAAAACTTCTAAAAGAGCAATGTATATTGAAAACACAAAAGAAATTCAAGGACAAGGAAATACGCCTATATCTACAATCGATACTGCAATTACTATTTTAGAAGATGAAATGATAGCAGATAAAAATGCAGAGTTTTGGATGATTGTATTGACAGATGGAATTTTCAATGAGTTAGACAAAGAAAGAATTTCAGAAGCAGATTATAAAGAACAAGAAAATCACACCGTTAGCATTTTAGAATCATTTAGAAAAAATATAGTAAATGAGAAAATTTTATTTCGCAGCGTCCTAGTTACAATTGAGTCATATTTATCAATCCCTGAAAAAATTCAAATGGAAGAATTTAAATCAATCTGGAAGAATTCACTTGGTGGTGAATTTATCGAAGGGCAAGATGGCGAAGATATTTTAAATAAAATGCAGCAAGTTGCAGCTTTAATAACTAATCGTGATCCTAACAGTTCCAATGGTTATGAGCTACCTGCTACTTTTGAAAACAAGCAATTGTTGTTACAATCCCCGTTTCCATTGCGAAGGATTACATTGCTTCAGCAAGGAACTACCGAATTTACACCAATAAATATTAAAGAAGTAGATATAAATGGGGAAAATAACATTCACTCCATTGATGGACCTATTTATTTAAAGACGTTAGAAGATCCAGAAAAGTTAAGTACAGACTTATTTTCACAAATAACCCATATCAAACATAAACAACCATACTCTGTTATTCCAGCAGGTAACTATTTATTTTCTTTTCAAAACCATACAAACAGCTTCAAGGATAGCCTTGTTATTTTAGCTGAACCCGCTATAGATTTTACAGTTGTCTATAAAAAGAAAAATGCTGACGGTTCATTTACTGAGGACTTTAATCAATTTTTTATTGGAGATGAAATGAATGTAGAAGTAACTTTGTATAAAAGTGGAAGTAAAAAGGATGTTCTAGATATATCGCAATTAGGGAACATAAAAAATCTTGTTAACGTAACAACTACAGTGGGAGAAAATGTTATAGCACTTGAATGGGATGAAATTCAAAGTAAATTTATCGGCTCTTTTACACTTAAGAACAGTGAGGATCATGGTACTAAAACCCTAGTAAATATAAAGGGGTTTTATTACAAAGAAAAAGAAATGCAACTTCCTAGAAAACAATCACGTCAACTTTCCCTTAAAAAGTTAACGGATAATTGGCTTGGAAAAGTAGATGAATTAGATAAAGCCCCCCCATTTAAAGTTGTACCACTTATTAATGGAAAAGAGATGACCGCGGAAGAACTTGCACAATTATTTGAAGAAAATCATTTATCAATCTTTACTGGGAAGAACAAAATAAATGCAATCCTCGAAAGAGAAGGTAACGTTATTGTCGTAAAACCGTTGCCATATCGTTATGAGAAGTTAACAACTGCAGGGGATGTCGTGATGACTCTCAGTATGCAAGGAAAGTATCCTGATGAAAGAGCTGAATTACAGTTTACAATCAGAATTCAAGATATACCATTTTTCAAAAAATGGGGTCCTTTTATTTTCTATAGTTTTTTAATTATCCTAGCTGGTATTTATATTGTAGGGCTAATAATAAAAACTAGATTTAAAAGTAATTCTGAGTATATAGAATACACATATTCGTATATTGGTTCTGAAAGTCATAAGCATACATCTACTCAGCGCTTAGAAAGTAATTTTTTCTCACGGTGGTTAGTCCCTTATTTTGCAGAAAAATGCCATATTAATAACGTAACTTTCAAAGCAGCAAAACGTGGAGTCATATTGCCAAAGGAACAACAAAGAAGTGACATGGAAGTGTTTGGTGAATGTTTAGATGAAACAGCCGGTGATAACGATATACATCTGTATCCAAACGATGAAGTGAAGATTAGCGATGCTCAATGTAGGCATACCTATCAATATATGAAGAATTAAGCAAGATAAATAGAGGGGGAAATAATATGAGTTACAATGTACCAACGATTTTAATTGGTTTAGGTGGCATAGGAGGACAGATTGCCAACAATATTTACAACAACATACCCGAAGACAGACGAGACCGCGTGGCAATCCATGCCTTTGATACTGACGTAAATAGTATAAAACAATTAGAACACTTAAAAGAAAGTGTTACTCAAACTAGTTCAAAAAGATCAGTTGACGAATACATCAATGAAAATAATTCAGTTTTATCATGGTTTCCAGATAATCAGTATTTAAGACGTAAAACGTTGACAGAAGGTGCTGGACAAATTCGCTCTATTTCTCGACTAGCATTTCACTCAGCGATGGAAGAAGGAAAACTGAACAAATTTTGGGAAAATATTAATTCTATATTTCCTGTTCAAAGTGATAAAAATGACTATGGAATTCGCGTAATTATTATAACTTCCTTAGTTGGTGGAACTGGGTCAGGTATCTTTTTACAAGTTGCAATGTACTTAAGAGAAATGCTAGAGAAAAAATTTGGTGTTTCAAGTGTATTAGTTCGAGGTGCATTTCTCCTTCCTGACATATTAGTGCGTAGTAATACGCTTGATAAAAGGGAATGGGAAAATGTGCAAGCGAACGGCTATGCTAGTTTAAAAGAATTGAATGCTATTACGTTAAGTTCTTTAGGACATTGGGGACAATCTGAAGGCGTAACAATCGACTTAGAATATCGTCCTGATCAAGTCGATATACAAGGCCGAACAACACACGCAATAACTGAAAAACAACTTCCATATGATTTTTGTTTTATTTACGATTATGAAAATTTAAAAGGCCAACATTTACATTCAGTCTCAGATTATTTAGACCAAGTAACACGTTCGATATTTTTACAACTATTTAGTCCAATATCAGAACGTCACTTCTCACTTGAAGACAATCAAATTCTAGATATTATTGGTTCAAAGGGACTTGGTAGATATTGCGGGTCTGGTGTAGCTACTTTAACTTATCCTCATGAAGACATCGTAGAATATTGCGCTTTAAAATGGTCTTTACAAGGGTTGAATGATTCCTGGTTAACATTAGATAAACTCTATGACGAAGAGAAAAAACGTTACGAACAGGACTTAAGAATGGGGATTGTTCGAGATAAGCCTGATCGTGGTCAAATCTTTATTTCACAGTTAAATAACATTGTAAAAGATGAAAAGACTAATATTTTCTTTACAAACATTTATAGACAAACGAAAGAAGATTTAGGAAAAGGTAACTTTGGTCCAGACAAAGCAATTTCGTTTATTAATGCGATTGAAGAAAGAGTAGAAGAGGTTATTCAAAATGATATAGACCTTAAAAATGCTGAGGCTAACTGTCATTATGATGATGGAAAGCTAAGAATGAGAAATCATATTAAAAATGAAGTAACTCAAGTAGAGAGTGCATTAAAATATTATCAAGAGCAAATACAGAAAAAAATCTTTGAAAATAAAACGTTTATTACACATCAAATTATTATGCAAGATTACGAGTCTGCCAGCGGCACTGAAGGTCATAAGTATCGCTTAAATACATGGATGTTAAAGAAACCAGAACCATTACATCCAGTAGCTACTCGATACGTACTTTATCAAACACAAATTGAATTAAAGAAAGCAATTACAGAATTACGAATTAAAAATAGTAAGTTAAAGAAAGAAATCGATCGATATGAGCGTTCCTATAATCGTGGAAACAAAGATAACTTCCAAACCTCTTTAAGTCGTGTGGATGATGCTTTATATAGTAATATTTTTACACGTGGTAGAAAGTTAAAAGAGTTTCGCGAAGAATATATGAATTTATCTACTAGACATCTAAATAATTTAAAACAATATCGTAAATCATACTTGCTTGAATTGGTATACATTGCTGTTGAGGAAGAAATAAAAGCAATGATTAAAGAGTGGGAGAGATTATTTGCAAACTTAAAGGACACTGGAGAAACAATCGCTGCGGAAATTGATCAGCGTTCCACAAAGTTTGAGGAAAATACTGATCCGACTAAATCATATATTTTAGGTGCAAAAGCACACCAAGAAAAACTATGGGAAAATGTTGCAAATTCTTTAGATATTAGTTCAATGCCCTCTGAAATTTCTGAAAAGATATATTTAGCACTTTATGAGCAACACTGTGAACGGAAAAAAGGTTTCTTTGGGTATGAAAAAACTATTCGAATTGAAGAAATGTATCGTGATCATGTATTAAATTATTGTCGCGAAGAGCTTAAGAATACCTTCCATGAAAAACTCGACTTTAATGTTATACGAGCTCTCCATATTGAAGCAAACTTTTTGGGGATTCAACCAGAATTGCACATTGAGAAAAGAATAAAAGAACTTGATCAGCTTGCAAGTCCTTTTATTCCATTTAACAAGGATCATCGCGAAATTAAATTATGGGGTATTCACCCTGAGAGTGAAAAGATTGTTACAAATTCTTTAAAACAAGAACTATTTAACGAGAAGCAAATTAGTGATGGTGCGTATTCAAAATACGAGTTAATTTGTTATCGTGCACATTATGGATTAAAACTTCAAGATTTAGATAAGTTTTCAGACGGGAAAAAGCTAAAGCGATTAGCTGGTGCTTATTATGAAGCGTATCAAAAGAGAATTAACAAATTAAATCATGGAGAATCCACTGTTACACCACACTTGGATCGGAATTGGCACTTGCCAATATACATGCCAGATATTAATCCTAATCAAACACAGATTGATAACGATAACAAAGATAATGCACTATTGCTTGGAATCATTTACGAATGGACTAAATTAGTAGGTGAAGATGGTCAAGATATTTACCAGTATTATGGTGAAACAAGTAATAGATTGATTTTAAAACTTGGAGAGAAAGTAACAAAAGAGACTTATAAATTACACGAAGCTTTAGGATTTAATCCAACAATCTGTGAAGAAATTATTAATCGAGCTGCTGAAATGAGGAAACATGATAGCAGTAACAAGAATTCCATCCTAGAACATGACTTTATTAAAGGTTGTTCGCATTTAAAACTTTCTAGTAAAGGGCATTTGAATAATGTTTTAGATTTAGCTCTTTCTTATGAGCTTGAGGATCGAAATAATCCTTCTTTAATTGAAAAAGGAAAGAGAATTCGTCAAGTGTTACTAGATTTAATTACAGCTTACTTTAATGGTGTATATGGTAATCATCAGTCAAACACTAGTAATCAAAAGGCTGCAGAGTTTATCCTGAAATTATGGGATGAGTCATCTATTCGACAAAAAGAAGATGCCTCTACTAGTATTTATAATGAGTGGGAAACATTAATTAAAAACTATACGAATGCACTTAAAGGAAATAAAAAAATCACTTCATAAAAGGATGAAAGCCAATGCACACGATTGTTATCCATCTCTATGAAAACATGGATGATTGGCACATTATAGAACCTATGTTCTATAATGTGCAATCCAACATGGAACTTTCCTTTTTTTACGGGGAAAATAAAGGAGAATTTCTATCATGTGAAAAGTTACTTGTCCAAGTATCAGAATATCTTCAATATAAGGATATTGATCAATGGCAATTGCTCATTATTACACACATACCTGAGTATAAAAAATCCTTTGGAAGATTAAGTTCCTATTTACATGAATTTAAAGAACAATTAATTAACCCATTGAAAGAAACTGGTCATGAACCGCAAAATGAAATTGTGCTTGTACTAGATTCTATTAATAAACAAGCTGATTACTCTCCTAAAGATGATTCGATTTCCAACATATGGTGGCAATTAGATATTCACGGATATTTAAAGCAACCTATAAAAAACATTGATAAAATGCCAGTTAGTCACTTGTTTACACAAAGAGAGTTAGAAACGATAGATGAAGCTTGGGGAAAGCCGTTAAATTTACATGATGCTGGAATCATAAATTCACCTAACAAAGAATTTATGGCTGAATTAAACCGACGTGTTGATCATACTTTTACACATTTTGACTCTATTTTAGCTGAAAAGATAAAACATTCTTCAAAGAAGACAAAGGAATTTCATTATGATTTAATAACGGAAAAACAATTGAAACTCATTAAAAGTAGTTTCTTCACACAAATAAAAAAAGTTATATTACCACCTTTAAATGATAGTTTGGCAACTTTTAAACCCTCGAACTTATTACTTGATATTTTACGAAACACATTAAGTTTAAACTGGTATAAAAGTAGTTTTCAAATTTTCCGAATTGAAATTTCAAACATGTCGTTAAGACTTAGACTTACTGACTTATTAAAGTTATCCATGTTAATAAACTTATTAACAATTAATTCAAACATATTAAGTAGATTTAGTAGAGGTTCAGTTCATGATATACAAGTAACAATTGATAAAGAACGAATGCAAAACTTAATTGTGAATTACAATACTTGTTTAGAAATTGCGGAACAAAACATAAAAGACAAGTTACTAGATCGACAGAACATGTTCATTAATAAGTTTAATAGACCTGATTCTTTTCCTCACTCCATCTCTTCACTAACGAAGGTAGATATACCAGAACCTGCTTTGAGTAGTATTAGTTATTCAGCTTTAAACTTTATTTATGATTGGGAAACATATATCAATGATGTAGAGACCCAGTTGCAGGAAAGAGAGGAAGAAATAAATCAGAAAGTAAAAGAAGGGATAAGGGACTTATCCATTTATAAACGTGAAAATGTCATTACAATTACAGAAAATAAAGTTGAATTAAGCGAGTATCTTTCAACGATACATGATGATATAAAAAAGACTGTTACTGAAATTGACAAAATTTCAACATCAAAAGAGTCTGCGCAAGACAAATGGAAGAAATTCATCTCTGACAAAAATGATCATGTAAGGTATTTAATTAAACAACTTCCAAGTAAAAAAACGTGGTGGTTAACCCTTTTAATAGTAACAATATTTATGTGTGCTCCATTTATTACAACACATTACGGAAGAGTATCTGAAGGCTTATATACATCTCCAATATTTATATTACTACTGCTTACTTTATTAGTACTTAGTACTGTTTTTATATCTGGAAAAGCAATTTCTATCTCTTTAAAGACGTTTATTACTGATACTAGGTATAAAAAGAACAATTGTTATAGCAAGCAAGAAACTGCTCTTGCAAACTACAATAAGTATTTAAACAAGGTGTTTCAATTATACCGACTGAGAAGGCAATATAAGTATTTAAACGACCAATTTACACAATTTAAACAAAAAAACGTCTCATATCGCTATCACCAAACAAAAATTGAAGAACATAAAAAGATTATAAACAGATTACTGACACTTGTAAGTGATAGGAATCTAGCACCAGACCGACGACATTGTGAAGCTCTTTTAGAACATAAATTTAAAGTTACAAAATCAGTATTGGATAATCCGATTTATTCACCTTTAGAGTACCAATTCAATGCACAACGGGAGGCTCATAAGTTGAAAATGAATATTGGAAATTCAGTTGACACCATTATCGTTAGAGGGTTAAATCCATTGTCAGAATTGCAATTTTCTGTAGATAAGGTGTACCGCTTATGATAAAAACTATCATAATAACGTTTTTTGCATATGGTCTATTAATTCTTTTATTAGGAAGCCTTAACTACAAAAAGAAAGAAAGAAATTTGCAATTGTGGGTTCCCGTATTACTATTTTTATTTGCTACGACCATTTTAAGCATAGACTACTACATTCCTTTTAAATTAGTGCAAATAGTAGAAGGTATGTTCCCTAATTTATTGTTAAAAGGATATTTACTTGCAAATATTTTATTATTAACTTTATTCGTTGCTTTAAAGAGTATCGGGAGAAGTGGTCATTTTGCATTTAAAAAGTTCGCAACTACTTCTTTTTTCACATCAATAAAAAAGAGAATTCCATCCAATATTTTAAAGGCAATTCAACAAGAAAAATATATTGGGTATAAAAAAATAAACTACGATTGGATAATCAATCCCGCATTTACATTCCCTAGAAAAGCATTTTTATACGGTACTTACGTTTGTATCGGAATAAATGTAGTTGCAATCCTAGCTTCGCAAATGGGCGAGTTGAGTTTTCTAGTCACAATATTACCAAGGTTTCCTATATTGAGTTTGTTATTATTTTTAGAGTTTTATTGGTATTTGAGTGGAAATAATCCAAAACAACAAAAAGAAATATACAAAGGTAAAGATGCCTCTTTCCAATATAAAACAAACTATAAAAGCTTATATGATGATTATAAGACAACACTAAATCAAGGGATTTTGCTAGATAGAGAATTTAGTAAACCTGGAGGAAACAACATTTCATTTTCTTATGAAAAATTAAGCAATAATCAAAGTACACAAGCGAAAATAAATCAAGTTTGTACAAAATTGAAAATGAAGAATGTGAAAATTAATGAGTCCTATTGCGAAGTCTTACGTGACTTATTAGAAGATAAAGATGTACTAGTAGGGGATGTAAATTATAATGACATTTCGCCCTATTTATTTGCAGCAATTGAAACGATGCTGTTAACTAATAAGAAAATCATAGTTATTACACCTAGTGACAAAAAATCCGTAACAAATTGGTTAAGAAAAAGTATCAATGACTTAAACGGTCTCGACTATTTTTGGAACATTGCTGCTATTGAGGATGTAATGGAACAAAATATCGATTATGATTTGATGGTAACAAAACCTCTCGATTTATTGAGTGATGCCGGATTAGCATTTATAAAGAAACATAGTGCAACCACTAATGTAGAAGCGGTGTTTGTTTTAGAAGGGGAAAAATTATTAGCTGAGTACTCATCACCACTTCACATCTTTATGAATTGTTTACGTGATATAACTGAGAAGGATCCACAAATCGGAATATTTACTGACATGTATTATGAAGTTGAACATCACGTTCGAACCGTATTTAATACAACTCCTGCTATTACTCATGCGAGTATTCCAAGAGAAAACAGCATTTATTTTATTGGCTGGAAAAAAGAACTTAATTCAAAATGTAGTAAGCAATTGATTCCTACCATTCATAGAAATTCAGAGTTCGAATCTACATTAGCTTTGCCAGCAATGAAACATGGAGTGAAAAAGATTACTTTATTAGAAGATAAGGCAATTACTACAAAGGAAAATCTCAATGAAATTTTTAACAATTACAAAAATCAATTAAGTAATTTCGGGATAGATCTAAAGAGTCGGACTACAATATTGGAAGATATAATCCGATCATATGAACAGTGGAATTTGCCTGTTGAGAATGAAAATTTCTTAATAATTAATGATCAAGAGAATAACATCGTAAATAGCTTAGTGAATAATTGGTCTTTAGGGAAAAATAATAGTTTTATTCATATTATCTCTCCACCATATTTGCTCCGAGACTATCTAACAGCTAATTTTGATTATTTTTTAGAAAACCGTAAAGCTGTTGCACCTTTTTCAGTAAGGTTAGCATATACAAAAGCACGTTTAGCCTGGACACTAATACAAAGGCTAAGCCTGTCCTACCTTCCGGAAGAAAAAGTGGAGATATATTTAAAGCAAGCTAATATTAAGAAACTTTCTGTCATGGAAGGCATTAAGGAATTGTTTAAGCAGACACTTAGGGTCGATCGTCGACTTCTTAACTCAATAGATGTTACCTATAAAAATGTCTTTAACCAGAAAAAGATGCAATATAGTACAGAGAAGTACTATAGTTTATTGTTAAGTCCTAATCAGGATACGACGAGGAAAATGTTTAGCTTTTACAAAATCGTCTCACAAGAAGGACAGTTGCTGGGTGATATTTTAGGAGGTCACATCTTTCAAAACTATCTACCAGGACAAATTAAATGTTGGCAAGGTAAACGATTTCAAATTGAAAAGATCGATGAAGAGGCACAGCAAATTGATGTTTTCTTTGAAGAATCAAAGGACGAAGCTTTTTACAAACATGATCAGACTTTTATCATTACTGGGGAAGCAAGCCATGTATCCTGTGATGAAGTAATAACAAAATATTTTCATTTTAATTTTTCTTCTATTGAAATATCTTTTGAAGTTGAAACACATGGTTATTTTTCCTTCCACGATGAAATTAATCTAGTAGGAAATAGTACGACTTATGTGCCTCTTAATGCGCATCGAAGAGTACAAACAAAACGTGAATATGATAATGGCAACATTTTGGAGATTCAAGTAAAATCTTACGGCGATAAAATAAAAAATAGAAATAAAGTAGCTTATACATTATCATTCTTGTTGAATGAGGTATTTCGCAGCCTTTATCCTCACACTTATCAATACATTTCAGTATGTTCACCATATAATATATTTGAAATGGAACAAGGTGAAAACGATCATAGAGAAAAAGAGAGCACCATAGAAGAAAAACAGTATGATAGGAGAATAAAGCAATATATACCGAAAATGACTCCTTATCATAATGAGGTAGAGTTGAATGATGATAAGACAATAAAGCTTTACATTTTTGAAGATTCCCCTATTCACGTTGGTATGATAGAAAGTATTAAACATAATTGGCAACAAATTGTTGATTTATTAGATGATTATTTGTATTGGTTATTAAAAAATAGTGAAGAATCTTCCCATACGTATATTAAACTTGGGGGACTTGAAGTATATAAAAACTTTGATTTACAAGCCACTTCGGAATTATTATCACTTTGGAGTTCAAACGAAAATATTAAGGAAAACCGTATTGCCTTTTTTGAGCAGAAATCGTTGGAAAATCAACAATCGGATTACGATTCTTTAGACGATATTTTTGATGACATTACTATGTCTGATCCAGAAAACCAATCGATTGAGACAAGAGTTTGCGATTTTTGTAATGAAGGTTTTGCTGCAGCGCAAATCATTGAACTTGATGATGGAAGGGAAAGGTGCATCCATTGTCACAACAGTGCAGTTGATAATGTTTCTGAAGTAGTTGAATTGTATAAGGAAGTCCGCCAATTCATGGTTGATCAATTCGGTATAACCCTTCGTGAAGATATAACTATTGAGGTTAAAAGTAGTAAAGAAATAAATGAAGAAAGCGGAAGAACATTTACAACTACTGAAAACTTTGACCCTCGTATTACTGGTAAAGCAATAATGACTGCAAGTGGTCAAGCAAAGATTATGCTGGAAAACGGAGCAACTAAAATCCAAACGATGGCGACAATAGCTCATGAATTAACTCATATTTGGCAATTTGATAATTTAGAAATAGATTTTATGGGTATTGAAGATATTGAAGGCCATGCAACATGGGTAGAGGTCTACCTTTGTGAAATGCTAGGTGAAAAGGATTTTGCTTATCGTCTAAGAGAAGAAATGGAATATCGAGATGATGAGTATGGAAGAGGGTACAGAAAGATTGTTGAAGATTTAAAAAATAACACGGAAATTTTCACTCCATTTTCAATGTTTAACGTTAAAGTTGTTAAATAAAGTTAATTCTTCATTAAGCGTCCGTCTCGGGCGCTTTTTTTGAAATATCTTTGTATGTGTTATATTATTTAGAAAATAATCAGGAAAGGCTAGGTGAAAAAGTATGAAAAAGAAAGACCCAATTGAGATAGCTAACATTAAGATCGTACAAGATGATGGTCCAAATCGGAGAGCTTTTATTGGTGATTTTAAAGATCCTATACATTTTGGAGTACATAGTGGTGTGAAAGCTTTCTATAAAATAGAAACTGATATTGAATATCCGTCAACACTTGACCATATTATCGCAGCTGCTGGAGGCTGACTTACTGGTACTTTTTCAGGCGCGCTGGAGGCGCGTAATATTAAGACTAAGCCAAATAACCTTACTGCCAATATTAAAGGAATTATTGATGCTCCCGATGGAGTCCTAAAAATTACTGAGATTATCTCAGATTTTATGATTAAAGTAGAAAATGAAGAGCAAAAGCAAGTTGTTGAAAGAATATTTCCAGTTTTTCCAAAATATTGTCCTGTAGCCCAAACTTTAGAAGGTGCAGTAAAATTTACGTACAATTTACAAGTAACATTAAAATAGAATAAAACCAGGCTTAACGGCCCGGTTTTATTTTTTAAACTTAATAATATTCATTAAAGAATTTCTTAGCAATTGATGCATACTCACCCTTAGTTACTGCCTCAAACGGATTTAATACTGCAAGAATTTCTCCATTTTCAAATACATATTCAACAGGGAAATAGCCACGATCAATTGCTAGTTGTACATAACCTTTTAATTCTGAAGGGATATCTGTTTGATCTTTTACTACAACGTTAAAATTTACTCCTTGATAAGTCCAAACAGCAGTTATTGTCTGACCGGCTAAAGCATGAGCCTCATTCTGTAAATTTAGTGACTGGATCATCGCGTAAGATAAATCTACTTTAGAAACCGCTCCATTCGGGTTAAATTTGTTTCCATTAGAGAGCATAACTTGATCCGATAGATGTGAAGCATCGTTAAATACTCCTCCACGTGCCGTAACAGCTGCAACAAATGGCATTTCTTCTGCTGAAACATCTGTATAAGAAGTATTATCTAAAGATTGACGAATTCCCGCTCCCATAACTAGATACTTAGCTAGCTCGATACGAGTTAACTTTTCATTTGGGTAATAGTTACCATTTGTGTCAACATTAATTAACCTTTCATTTAATGCGAAGGTTACATCTTCTGCGTCTGTGTCAGCAGCGGCATTCGCAAAATGTTGAAGTGTATTTAATGTTTTACCGTAGCCTTTCTTATTATAAACTTCATCTACAGCAGCATATGCATTTACGTAACCAGCTCCAACTTCCCAAGGTTCATAGCCAGGCATATTTGTAGCTGTATTTTGAATAATTGTTTTTACTTCATCTGGTGACAATGTTGGATCTGCGTCTAACATTAATGCTACAACACCTGCGATATGTGGTGCTGCCATTGAAGTACCACTTAGAGTAGTATAGAAAGGCATTGTGCCTGGATCTTGATTTGATATATCTTTCGTAGTCCCAAGTGCCCCGATAGGTGAAATAACACGTGTTGATATAATATCAGTACCTGGTGCAGTAATCGAAGGTGCGTCTACCCAAGTAAACTCTTTCCCATCAACAGTAACAGTACCACCGTTATTTTCTAATCCACGAGATGATGAATCTGAAAGTTTTCCATACTTATCACCATTAGCTACTGTAATTACCCATGGTGCTTTTTTGAAGTTTCCGGTAATTGTATGCTCACCGTCTCTTCCTGAGTTTCCAGCTGAGAAAACAACTACAATACCACGATCATAACACTTTTTTGTAGCTAAATTTGTAGGGTGTTCAGGATCAAAATCTGTACCGATATCACCTGTGCTGCCCCAAGAATTTGTTACGACACGAATGTTATATTTGAACTGATTTGTAATAGCATAATCAAAGCCAGTTAAAGTATCTAAAATGAAAAGACCAGCACCCGAGCCATATCCAATTAAATCTGCCCCAGGAGCAACACCTTCATATTTACCTGCCGACATTGCACCAGTTCCACCGACAATTCCAGCAACGTGTGTTCCGTGACCACCAGTATGGTCAGTTGTTGGCACATCTTCTGTGTATGTAACAGGAAGGATACTACTTAATGCGTTTAAATTAGTGCCGCCATATACATTTTGAACAAGATTCTTACCATATTCTAAATCTTTATGCGTTCCGTCAATTCCACTGTCGTTGACGATTACACCAATACCATTTCCACTTACAGGTAATCCACCGTTTCTACTTTGAAAATCAGCGTCTTCATGAACTTTTTGTGCGCCAATTAATTTCGTGGATCTTTCTAAATCATATTGTAGTTCTCGATTTAAATAAATCGAACGGACTTGATCACTATTTTGCAACTGATTAATTTGCTCTGGTGTAGCAATAACTCCAGCCATAGGAAGGCTTTGTAGTGTTATTCCATTGGTAATACCAAGGTTTGATAATAAATTTACATCTGCCAAACTAGGTGCACCAGAACCATTAAAAGTTACAATTACCTCTAATACTTCATTAGAATCCTCATCTAAAGCTTTTTGTAAATGCGGACCTATTACAGCAACAGCAGACGTTGAGTCCATATTTACCATCGTAGCATTGCTGCTAAATGGAGCAATAATAACGCTCAACATTAATACAAAAGTAAATAATATTGATTTAACTTTCATTCAATCATTCTCCCCCTTAATTCAGAATTTTCATTTTTTATTACAAAACAATTATCTCTTGTCTAAGGGGGGCTTACAATTATGCAAAAGTAATAATTGAAATTAGCTTATTTCCTATTTCTTGTATATGTTTAGGACTATGGTAAAAATAAAAGTAGTACATAAAATATGTCGAAAAAAAAGAGCCAAAAGGCTCATATTTCATATTGATTCTGTTGCTTAACCATTTCTTCATATGCTGTATTTGCTTCTTCTTCAGAAGTATAAATTGCATCATCATCCTCAATAGTATGAAAAGTTTCATGTAAAAACAAGGCAACTTGATTTGGATCTTTTGGGTGTTCAACAATCTCCGCTTGGGCTACATTTGCAACAGAAGGAATGTGCGGATTTCGATATATAACATACACATCTTCTCCAGCTTTTAGGTTATTTGGGTCATTCATTTTAAAACTCCTTTCCTTATGTATTATTTTCAATTATTTTAGGTATTTCATACTAAAATTATTAGTTCCTTTAACAAGAGATTTCTGGTCACATATACATATTAATACAATTATCTAATGGAAAGTGGGGATTTCCTTGAATGTACTAAAAGGAATGAAAATACAACTTCCAGTAACAGCTAAGATGTTGTCTCACATGTTAAACGGAAAGAAGTTTAAGTACATAAAAAGTCTTAAGGTTAATATAGATGAGCCTTTTATTAAGATAGAAGTTACTTTTCTCTTATTGAAGTTTGAATTTAAAGCGGAAATTATGATTATTCCATACACTACTAAAGGTAGTCGAAGCGTCAAGTTTAAAATAATAAACATAAAGCCAAAATTATTAACTTTAATAAAGCTTTTTTCTTTTAATAAACACAAGTTTATAACGCTAAATAAAGGATATATTTTTATAAATTTGAATGGTATTAAAAAAGTAAAAGAAATAAAATATGGAAAAATAACAGAAATACAAATTAAAAATAAAATCCTATGGTGCAAAATAGAAGTATAACGTTTCTAAATAAGATGATTCAATGGACGAATTACACATTTATTCCCACATATAATTTGTGCTTTTTAATGTAAACTAATCGTGTAATAACTATTGTAAAGGGAGGTCTTTCGATTGAAAAAGTATTTCGCAATAGCTATTACCACTTTTGCATTAATGTTCTCAGTTGCATGTAATGAAACAAGCGAAGATGCAATGGATAGTTACGTTAACCCAAATGAACGTAACTATGAGATGACAGAAGTAAATTATGATAATGGACCAATTGGGGAAATGAAGTCACTGGATACTAAAATTCCAAGTCATAAATTCCCGCATAGTACAATTATTAAAAAAGATGTGAGAATTTATAAATTAAATGCTGGACAAATTCCAGGCATGAATAAACAAACACCTGATGGAAAAACGCCAACTGCGAAAACTCCGGCGCAACAAGTGCCAGCTAAGGAAGCACCGACAGAGAAGGCACCAACTACAGAGGTTGCTCCTGATCGAGGAGAACAAAAGACAGAAGCTACTAATGGATTAAGTGAATTCGAATCCAAGGTAGTAGAACTTACAAATGTTGAAAGACAAAAAAATGGTTTACCACCATTAAAAGTCGATACTTCATTAAGTTCTGTTGCAAGAAAAAAGTCAGATGATATGCAAGCTAAAAACTATTTTTCACACACTAGTCCAACGTACGGATCACCCTTCGATATGATTCGTGACTTTGGTATATCGTATAAAACTGCAGGGGAAAACATCGCCAAAGGTCAAACTTCTCCTCAAAGTGTAGTGAATGGTTGGATGAACAGTGAAGGACACCGTAAGAATATTTTAAGTAAAGACTTTACACATATCGGTGTTGGATTTAATGACAGTGGTAAGTATTGGACACAAATGTTTATTGGTAAATAAAAATGATTAAGATGAAATCGGCATTTAACTGCCGGTTTCTTTTTTTTAGAAGGAATTTTATATATAAATGTATAAGTTAGTAATTATAAATAACTAGCAATAATACAAGGAGAGCGAATGATGAATTTTAAAATAGAAGAGGCAATAGAAATTTTAGAACGGACTCCTAAAGTTTTGCATGCTTTATTAGGTGGTCTTTCATTAAATTGGATTGATTGTCATGAAGGAGATGGCACATGGTCTCCAAAAGAAGTTTTAGCACATCTTATTGAAGGGGAGAATGAAGACTGGATTAAACGGTTAGAGCTATGCATCGAACATGGCGTGAACAAGCCATTTAAACCATTTGATCGATTTAGCCACTTGCAATATGTAAATAAAAAAACAATGGAAGAATTACTTAATACTTTTTCTGAACTTAGATATAACAACATACTAAGGCTCAACCAACTAATTACATCACCGAAAACTCTTGAATTAAAAGGAAGACATCCTGATTTTGGAACTGTAACTGTTAAAGAGTTGCTCGCAACTTGGGTGTCTCATGACTTAAACCATATTGTACAAATCAATCGAACCATGGCCAACCGATATCGAGATGATGTTGGTCCGTGGATAGAATATTTAGGAATTTATAGATGAACTTACAAATGAAAATAGCTATTTAATACCTCAAAATACGATGTAAATGGACACAATAATAAAGAGTTCGTACATCAAGGAGGTTTTTTAATGTCATCATCAACACTAGAAAAAAGAGACTTTTATACCGTAGTCAATGATCGACATTCTGTTAAAAAATATGACCCGACCCATACGATGACAGAAGATGAAGTGAAGGAACTAATTGTTAATACACAAAAAGCTCCTTCAGCTTGGAACTTACAGCATTGGAAGTTTTTAATAATTGATAAAAAAGAAATGAAGGAAAAAGTATTGCCGATTGCATATGGACAAGAACAAGTGATTACCGCTTCAATCGTTGTCTGTATTTTAGCTGATATTGAAGCAAATAAAAATGCCGAGCCAATTTTTTCTGACGCTGTTGATAAAGGTTATATGACAAAGGAAATAAAAGACAGCCTAATTGGACAAATTGAAGGAGCTTACACAATTCCAGATATGGGTAAGGACCAAGGAATCATGAACTCTTCTTTGGCAGCAATGCAACTAATGTTAGTTGCCAAAGCGATGGACTATGATACTTGTCCAATGGGTGGATTTGACCGCCAAAAAATGATTGAAGAATTTAATATACCTTCAAGATATATTCCAACAATGCTCATTTCTGTAGGTAAGGCAAGTGAACCAGCTTATCCTAGTTCAAGATTTACATTTGATGAAGTAACTATTTTTAATAGCTTTTAATGTAAAAACATCCCTTTATGGGGTGTTTTTTAAGATAGCTTTGCTCACGTCTTAGTAATGAATAATCAAAAAAAATAGGAGATTGTTTTTTTATTGGTATGTTCGGGTAACATAAGAATAAGTAAATAAAAGACACTCTTTTTAATAAGATGAGTAAGGGGGAAGAACTCATGAAGCTAACAGAACAACAACGTATTCAATTACATGGTTTTAACAACTTAACAAAATCTTTAAGTTTTAATATGTATGATATTTGTTATACGAAAACAAAAGAAGAACGAGAGGCTTATATAGAGTATATTGATGAACAATACAACGCGGACCGATTAACAAAAATACTTACTGACGTATCAGATATAATTGGCGCACACGTACTTAACATCGCCAAACAAGATTATGTTCCTCAAGGTGCAAGTGTTACTGTATTAGTCTCAGAAGGGCCGATAGTCGAAGTTCCAAATGAATCATTGAAAGAATCACCCGGACCACTACCCGATTCTGTTGTTGTGCAATTAGATAAAAGTCATATAACAGTACATACGTATCCGGAATACCACCCTCATGAAGGAATCAGTACGTTTAGAGCGGATATTGATGTATCTACTTGTGGTGAGATTTCACCTTTAAAAGCATTGAATTATTTAATCCATTCATTTGATACAGATATAATGACGATGGATTATAGAGTGAGAGGATTTACTCGAGATATAAATGGGTCAAAGTTGTTTATTGATCACAATATTAGTTCTATTCAAAATTACATTCCAGATGAAGTAAAAAGTGAATTTGATATGATTGATGTAAATATTTATCAAGAACACATTTTCCACACAAGATGTAAATTAAAGGAATTTGACATTAATAATTACCTTTTTGGTTATACGAAAGAAAAATTAACTGATCAAGAAGAAGAAGAGATTACTGAACGTCTGAAATTAGAAATGGATGAAATTTATTATGGACGAAATATTAGTCGCGGAAGTATTAATGATAAATAATTAATATTAAGTATGCTGTTTCTCACTCAGCATACTTTTTTTATACAAAAAATACTATTCTGTATCACCCTCTCATTTGCAACGAAATAAGCTTTTGTGGATTATTACCCATGTCGATGCAAATAACAGGGCAATCCATAACTGCAACATATTTCTCTATCCTTAGACAATTTTAGTAAATTTACCGCGTATAATGTATATTATGTGCGGTAAGTTTGAATTAATTGTATAATAAAGAAACAAATCTATTTAATAGGGGTTGTTAGGATGGAAAATGATAGTACGAGAATGCTAGACTTATATAATGAAGAGTTGTCTTTATTCGAAACACATATGGATAATAAGGAATTCTCTAGTTTTACGATAGATAATTACAAACGTGACATCCTACTATTTCTTAGCTATATTAATAAGAATAAACAGCAAAAAGTTGACTTAAGTACCATTAAAAAGATACATATTACGTTATTTCTAAGTGAATGTAAGACAATACGTGGAAATTCAGCACCAACAAGGAATAGAAGACTTTCAGCAATTCGTTCATTTTACAATTGTCTTATCGAATATGAACTAATAACCCAAAACCCAGCTGCAAAACTTCAAGTTGCTAAAGAACAATCTGGGAAACTACCGATTTATTTGGAAAAAGAAGAATTAAAGCATTTTTTCAGACAGATAACCGAGTCTTCACAAGTGCATTTTGTAAGAAGAAACCGAGTGTTACTAGGGTTAATGGCATTTGCAGGGTTACGTGTTACCGAAGTACACAGGCTGAATATCGCTTCTATTAATAGAGCTAAACGTGGAATTTTAGTAGAAGGAAAAGGAAACAAAACAAGGTATATCCCGCTTCCTAGTACGCTTTTCACAGAGTTAATTATTTATCTTGAAAAGGATAGAGAAGTACCTATAGAAGGACATGAGCAAGCCCTCTTCTTAACGAGAAATGGCACAAGAATTTCAAGGCGTCGAATACAAGAAATCACTGAACTTATAGGAAAGAAATTGCTAAGTAATCAGTCATTTTCAAAGAAAATTTCTAGTCATAAACTACGCCACTCATTTGCCACACATCTTGTGCAAGATGGAAAAGATATTCGAACGGTCCAAGAATTACTCGGTCATACAAACTTAAACACAACGCAACGGTATACGCATGTTTCTGATAAACAGAAGGAACTGGCGATGGATATTAACGTCGATGAGTATTTAGTTAGTCATTAATAAGTATATAATTTACAATCAACATTTAATTTACAGTAATTATATTATGTAAACTAGATTTGTGTGAGTTCTGAGAGAAGGGAAAGTAAGAGATGAAATTCATATTAATTGTCGGTCCACAAGCTGTCGGTAAAATGACTATTGGCCAAGAATTAGAGAAAATGACAGATTTAAAGCTATTACATAACCATCAAACAATTGATTTATTGCAACCTTTATTTGGTTTCACACCGGAAATGTGGAAACTTTCCTCCATGTTTCGCGAAGAAATCTTCAAAACTGCTGCACAAAGTGATATGTACGGATTAATTTTTACATATGTATGCGACTTTAATGCTGGAACCGACGCTATTGATAAGATTTGTAGTATATTTGAAGAAACTGGCGGTGAAATTTACATTGTTGAACTTGAGGCAGATGTTGAAGAAAGGTTAAAGCGAAATAATACACCTCACCGGCTAAAACATAAACCAACGAAGCGTAACCTAAGAGAATCAGAAGAAAATCTACTACAATCACATGAGCAGTTAAGGTTAAACTCTCTTGAAGGAGAACTAGATAGAGAAAACTATGTAAGAATTAACAATACTAACCTTTCAGCACTTGAAGTTGCAACAAGAATTAAAAATACGTTTCAATTATAGAAACAACATATACAAGGAGTTTTTAGTAATGAAAGTAGTATCCTGGAATGTAAACGGCATTAGAGCATGTGTGAACAAAGGGTTTTTAGACTTCTTCAATGACATCGACGCGGATATTTTCTGTATACAAGAGTCAAAATGCCAAGAAGGACAAATAGAACTTCCTCTAGAAGGGTATTATCAATATTGGAATTACGCTCTGAAAAAGGGCTATTCTGGTACAGCAATATTTACCAAAAGAGAGCCATTATTTGTTTCTTATGGAGTTGGCGATAATGATAGCGAAGATGAAGGTAGAATCATTTCATTGGAATTTGAAAAATATTATGTTGTCAATGTATACACGCCAAATGCTAAAAGAACATTGGAACGTCTAGAAGAAAGGCTTCTTTGGGAAGATGAAATTAGAGATTACTTAACTCAGCTAAACAAACAAAAACCGGTTATTTATTGTGGCGACCTTAATGTTGCTCATCAAGAAATTGATTTAAAAAATGCGAAAACAAACAAAGGAAACTCTGGATTTACTGAAGAAGAACGCGGTAAAATGACTGATTTATTAAATGCAGGTTTTATTGATTCCTATCGCTATTTATACCCTTCTAAAGAAGGTGCATATTCTTGGTGGTCATACATGAGTAAAGTAAGAGAACGTAATATTGGATGGAGAATAGATTACGTTATTGTTTCAGAGAATATAAAAGACGCAATTATTGATGCAGAAATACATCATTCTATTTTAGGTAGTGACCATTGCCCGGTTTCATTAGATATTGACGAAGGCAAAATTACTGTTGAATAGAGTTATAAATAATTAAAGTAATACAATTAAAGGAGCATGATAATAATGGAAAACAAAGAGTTAGTTTTAGAAGATATCTATATAGAGCGTTGCAATAAAGAAACAGAAGAATTGATAGAAGAAGAGCTGGTTACATTTTTAGAAAAGCCAATTACATATTTAAAAAGTAAATCCAATGAATTTATTTACATTGAATCACCTTCCTTAGAAGATATTAAGGTCGATGCGATTTCATTAGAACTAGATGATGTATTTGGAGTTTACAATGCCTTGCTTGGCTTTAAAGTACAAAAGAAGCATGAGGAAGTAATTAGAAGTTACTTTGAGAAAACCCTTGAAGCAGATGATCCTGCAAAATGCGGCATGATGTTTAACCATGACGATGGATTATGGGACATAAATGTAGCTGTTAATTATATTCCTGGATATAAAGAGGATGTAACGATTGAAGGTGCATTAAAACTGGTCACTTCTTTGTTAGAAAATATATTAGATGAAGTTAAAAACAACAAGTAATCCCATTCACGCAAAAAAGGAGAGTTACATTGCCTAGCAATCTAACCCTCCTTTTAATTATTTATGATAAATTAATAATAGCTCCTGATTTCTCCTTTGAAACATCAAGCATTTCCTTAACAACTTTTTTTCTCGTTTCCAAATCAAAAGGTTCTCCGCAAGGCCTTCCTAATTTATAGCCAGTCATTAAAGTTCTCGGTGCTTTTACTTTTTCAGACATTCCATCAATTAAGCTAATCATAACAGTCGTAATACCGGCTCGTTCTAATGCTCGGGCATACAGCCCGATAATATTATGACAAGATCCTCAGCCAGGTACTAACAAAGCAATATCAACATTGTCCTTTACTAGTTCTTTTACAACTAAAGGAGCGGTTTCCTTTTCATGGGGTTCTTTCTTTAATGTCCCTCCATTAAGTCCAATATTAACGTCGGATAATGATCCAATCGCTTTTTCTTCAACAAGCTGTTGCAATTGAGGAAGAGGAAAAACAATTGTTTTATCAACTTTAGCATGTTTAGTATCGTAATATAAGTGCGTAACTTCTAAATCATCTACTTTTGTATTAGAAGGTATCTTCCGGTATGTATAATCACCACTTCCCATTACATGAAAAGGTTTATCTATTTTCAAATGTACTCCAGCACTTGATATAAGGGCTACTCGGCAATCCTTTAAAGGTTTAGTAAGAAGAGTTTCTACTTGTTCATGTTTAGGTTTCGTATGATCTAAACTAAATCTTTTATATACGCTAGGCATCCATTTCGAAATACCAACTATTGTTTTTCCAATAAGCTTAATTTTCCAAGACAATTATATCCCCCCAATACTACTCTACAATATGCGAGAGAGTACTACCATATTAGCATAATCCTATTTTTAGTGCTTCATACTATACATGAAAAAATCCAAAATAGTTGTTATTTACAGGGTAATTACCAATTGGAGGTAGTTCAATATGACAACTGTCATATAATTCGCATGACACTCATGTCTACAAAGGAGGAAAAAACTCCTTTATCATTAGATACAACAAGAAATAAATTAGTGATGAAGGGAAGCCACTAAAAATGGATAAACAAAACCAAAAAGAATTAAGAAAACAAATCGCTCCATATGAAAAATCAAGTACAAAAAACAGCGTAAGACAAATGATTAACACATTAGTACCATTCTTTGCACTATGGATTTTAGCTTATGTTAGCATTTCGTATTCTTATCTAATTACACTTGCAATAACTGCAGTAGCAGCAGGCTTTTTAGTTCGAGCATTCATCATTTTCCATGATTGCTGTCATGGATCATTCTTTAAAAACAAACGTGCAAACAATATAATCGGAACAATAACAGGAATCATGACATTTTGTCCTTATGAACAATGGAAACATAGTCACAATGTTCACCATGCAACGAACAGTAACTTAAACAAACGTGGTACAGGAGATGTTTGGGTACTTACAGTCGATGAGTATATGTCTTCATCATTTTGGACTCGTTTAGGGTACCGCTTATACCGTAACCCGATTACAATGTTTATCATTGGTCCTATCTATGTATTTTTAATTCAATATCGTTTTAATAGAAAAGATGCACGTAAAAAAGAACGTGTTAACACTTATATTACTAATATTGCTTTAGTAGCGATTATCACACTTTTCAGCTTAACAATCGGATTTAAAACTTTCTTAATGATTCAAGGACCTATTTTCTTAATCTCAGGAATTTTAGGAGTATGGTTATTCTATGTACAACATCAATTTGAAGATTCTTATTTTGAAACAGAAGAAAACTGGGATTATGTAAAAGCAGCATTACAAGGTAGTTCTTATTATAAATTACCAAAAGTATTACAATGGATTACTGGTAACATTGGATACCACCATATTCATCATTTAAGTTCAAGAATTCCAAACTATTATTTAGAAGAAGTTCATAACAAAAACGAAGTTCTTCAAGATGTCCCAACAATTAACCTTCCGAAGAGCTTAGAGTCGTTAAAGTTTAAGCTTTGGGATGAAGAAAACAAAAAGTTTGTTAGCTTCAAAAGAGTTAAGCAAGTTAAAGAAAAAATAAAAAATGCTTACAGTACACCAAATAAAGAGCAAACTTCTTAAGCTACAATAATGGAAAAATATGATAAAATAATATATAAGGTAAGTTTTATTAAGTAATGAGGTACTTTACATGTCAAAAAAATTAGTGTTCTTTCAAAAAGGTTCTGGAATTGCTCCTTATATATGGATTTTGTTTAGCATACTTCCGTTTTACTTCATCTTTGAATCATCTTCAAAAATTGAAGTAATTATCGGAATTACGCTAACTATCATGTTTTTCCTTTTGTTTCGTTTTGCGTTTGTTTCAAAAAGATGGCCAGTTTATGTTTGGACATCATTATTAATTGTCATTTCAATCACAATGACAATAGTTTTCCAATACGTATATTTTGCTTTTTATATCGCTTATTATATTGGGAACATAAAAAATAGAGCTGGCTTTTTATCTTTATATATTGTACATCTTACGCTAACGACGATTTCTATTAATATTAACTTCATCTTTCAAGCGGAAGAATACGTAAAACAGCTACCATTTGTTGTCATCATTTGGATAAGTGTAATTCTACTTCCTTTTAATATCTATAATAAGAAAAAACAAGACCGCCTTGAGCAACAATTAGCTGTTGCAAATGATCGAATTGCAGATTTAGTTAAGCAAGAAGAACGTCAACGTATCGCAAGAGATCTTCACGATGTACTCGGTCAGAAGCTATCATTAATTGGGCTTAAAAGTGATTTAGCACGTAAACTTATTTATAAAGATCCTGAGCAAGTAAAAGTTGAGCTAAAAGACGTTCAACAAACTGCAAGGACTGCCTTAAATGAAGTAAGAAAACTTGTATCACAAATGCGAGGCATTCGTTTAAAAGATGAACTTGTACATGTGAATCAAATTTTAAAAGCAGCAGAAATTAAATTTGTGTATAAGGAAGAGGGACCACTTTCAAATGTCTCTCTATTTTTAGAAAATATTTTAAGTATGTGTTTAAAAGAAGTTGTGACGAATATAGTAAAGCATAGTAAAGCAAAAAATTGTATACTTTCGATAAAACAATCACCAAGTGAGATTGTTATTACTGTTCAAGATGATGGAATCGGTTTAAATATTGAGAAAGATTATGGCAAAGGGAATGGTCTTTTAGGCATAAATGAAAGATTAGAGTTTGTAAATGGAACATTAGAGATTACCAATAATAATGGAACTACCATCTCCATGAAGATTCCCCACGCTTTGAAGCAGTTTCATAAGGAGGACCAGTAATGATAAGAATCGTCATAGCCGAAGACCAACGAATGGTATTAGGTGCTTTAGGCTCTTTACTTAGCCTTGAGGATGATATGGAAGTTGTTGCAATGGCTAATAATGGTCAAGAAGCACTAACGTTAGTTGAAAAGTATAACCCTGACGTATGTATCATGGACATTGAAATGCCGGAAAAAACAGGGCTTGAAGCTGCTGAAGCACTTAAAGAGCAACCATGTAAAGTAATCATTTTAACGACTTTTGCTCGTACTGGGTACTTCAAACGGGCAATTAAAGCTGGGGTAAGTGGTTACTTATTGAAGGATGGTCCTAGTGAAGAATTAGCAGATTCTATTCGCAGAATAATGGCTGGAAATCGCGTTTATGCACCAGAACTAATGGATGACCTGTATAGTGAGGAAAACCCTTTAACTGGCAGGGAAAAAGAAGTTCTTGAACTTGTTGCAGATGGGAAAAACACAAAGGAAATTGCAGACGAACTTTCATTGAAAACTGGTACTGTCCGAAACTATATCTCAACGATTCTAGACAAACTTGAAGTAAAAAATAGAATAGAAGCAATCACACAGTCGAAAGAAAAAGGCTGGTTTAAGTAAAGAAATGGAGATCTTCATTAATGAAGGTCTTTTTTATTTATGCGGAAATTCATATCAGAAAATTGTCGTATGAAGCTCTTTCGTTTAAAATTAAAATACAAATAGATAAACAAGGGGTTTAGTAATGAGCATTAAACAACGAATACTAATAGTTACTGCTGTAGATGCAGAAAAAGATGCCGTTCTTCGCGGGCTTAATGGTAATGAAAACTTTCATGTCATTGAAGTTGGAGTCGGGCCTATTGAAGCTGCAGCAAGAACTGCCATAGCTTTAACAAAAGAAAATTACAGTTTAGTCATTAATGCTGGGATAGCTGGGGGTTTTACCGGGAAGGCTGATATCAGTTCCATTGTAGTCGGTGATTCGTTTATCGCTGCCGACCTCGGCGCAGAAACGGAACACGGCTTTTCTTCTTTAAATGAATTAGGCTTTGGTTCATCTATAATCGATGTTGATCAACATCTTGTTAGTAAAGTGTACAGAGCATTGAAAAATAGTCAAATACCTGTTAATAAAGGTTCCATTTTAACAATATCTACTGTTACTGGAAGTAAAGAAACCACTACTGAACTTGCTAATCGTGTACCAAATGCAACAGCTGAAGCGATGGAAGGATACGGTGTTGCGATGGCAGCTAAGCAGTTTAATATTCCGGCAATAGAGGTTCGCGCCATCTCAAATAAGGTAGGACCAAGAAACAAAAGCGAATGGAAAATTAAAGACGCCTTGCAATCACTTGAAGCAACATTTCAGATATTATCGGAGGTTTTATAATGAAAATCATGTACTCTCCATGCCCAAATGACACTTTTATCTTTCATGCTTTAGCACATGGTTTAATTGCTGGTGCACCAAAGTTAGATGTCACTTTTGCAGATATCGATATAACGAACAAATTAGCTATTGATGGAAATGCTCCTGACATTGTAAAGATATCTTTTGCAGCATTACCATATGTATTAGACGACTATGCATTAATACCATGTGGTGGTGCACTTGGACGCGGGTGTGGCCCTTTAGTTCTTACTAACTCAGAACATAAAGACCCTTCCATGTTAGCTGGAAAAAAAGTAGCCGTTCCAAGTGAACTGTCTACAGCTTATTTACTATTTAGACTATGGGCAGCTAACCATGTTCCTGGTGGTGTTGGTGAAATTATTGTAATGCCATTTCATGAAATTATGCCAGCAGTACGTGATGGTAAAGTCGATGCAGGATTAGTCATTCATGAAGCTCGTTTTACATATCAAAACTACAATCTAAACCTACTAACTGACTTAGGAAGTTGGTGGGAGGAAGATACAAACTTACCTATCCCACTTGGGGCAATTATTGCAAAACGCAACTTAGACCTCGAAAGTATTACGAATTGGATTAAACAATCCGTTCAGTATGCATGGAAACACCCTGATGCTTCAAAAGACTATGTCATGTGTCATGCGCAAGAATTATCACCTGATGTTGCTCAAGCGCACATCGATCTTTATGTAAATGACTTTTCAGAAGAACTCGGAGATGCAGGTTTTGCAGCAATTACTACTTTATTAAATCGTGCTGCAAAAGAAGGATTAGTTCCAAAAATAGATATGGATAAGTTATATAAATAACTAGATCAAAAAGGGAACTTCGTCTCATGACAAAGTTCCCTTTTTAGTTAGTGCTTCTTTTATTCGTATTTGCTAATTGTATTTAAACCTAATTGATGTAGAGCGTAATTCACGTCATCCAAGTTATAGATTTCATTTTCAATACAAAATAATATGACTAAATCAAATGTATTACTTTTTGAAAGTGAAAAACCAGCTGAATATAATAGTTTTTCCGCTTCGTTCTTATTTAATTCTAGTGCTAACGCTAGTGCTATTGCGGTCTTTTTGCTGATTTTATAGCTAGGATTTGATCGTATCTTTGAAAAAAGTTTTCTGTCGATCCCAGCTTTTTTATAAATCTCTACGTCACTTCTACCGCTTGAATCAATGAAGCTAAACAAGTTCATCGCAAATGAAGGCGATTTGTTTTCTTCTAAGAAACCTTCTAGGTCATCCATCGATAAATCATGATCAATATTTATGTATTTGCATTCTTGTAATTCATAGACTTGTTCAACACTATGTTCCTCTAAGAACTTCTGTAACGCTACTAATATTTCATTTTTTAACATTGTTTCTGCTCCTTATTTGTCGCTTGTGAGGCGACCTAAGTACATAGAATATCAGATATTATTATAGCATGATCTATATTGAAAGGATGGTAATATTATGAAAAAAACTGTTACAGAAATCATTTTCCTTTTGGACAGAAGTGGCTCGATGTCTGGCCTTGAAAGCGATACAATTGGAGGTTTTAATTCCTTTATATCGAAACAAAGTAAACTAGATGGAGAAACAAAAGTAACTACTGTACTTTTTGATAATGAGTATGAAGTTTTATGGAATGGTGTAGATGCAAAAGAGGTGAAATTAACAAAAGATGACTACTACGTCAGAGGATCCACAGCTCTACTTGATGCTATAGGTAAGACAATATTAGATGTTAATCAAAGAATTGCTACATTAGATGAAAATACGAAGCCAGATAAAGTTATTTTTGTAATCACAACAGATGGAGAAGAAAATGCTAGCCGAGAATTCACCTATAAAAAAGTCGAAAAATTAATTAAGGAAAAGCAGGAAGTGAATAAATGGGAATTCATTTTTCTTGGTGCTAACATTGACGTAGTTAAAGAAGCAGGAAGTATAGGTATAGATGCAAATAATGCTTATCATTTTGAAGCATCTAATGAAGGTTTAGAAATGATGTACAATAAAGTTTGTGAAGAAGTCTCTTTAAAAAGAAAGCATAAATAAGTCTTAGAGATTACTACTAATCTAGATATCTGACGCGCAGATATATTTTAATAGTAAATATTAGTTAAACTAAAAAGTCCAATAAGGACTTTTTTTGTTCTTTATTGAAAATTTAAAGGACTATGGCTTGTCGCAATAATATCAATGGTATAAAATTAAATCGTAATCACTACGAAAAAAAGCAATCATAATTTATAGTGGAGGAAACATACAATGTTGCGCTCAATTAATTCATACTTCATTAACATTACTGGCATCATAGCAGTTGGCTTAATTATCTATATTCTATTTTTTGGTCAACTTCTACAAGATACGTGGTCATTAACAATCCCTAAATCTTTCCTTCAGCTTAATACAATCTTTATTAGTATTCTGATCGAAGCAATACCCTTTATTCTAATAGGGGTTATTATCGCTGGATTTATTCAAATATTCATTACTGAAGAACATATAAAGCGCTGGATTCCGAAGAACAAGTATCTAGCTATTGTTATGAGTTGTGTTGTGGGTGCTTTATTTCCAGCTTGTGAATGTGGAATTGTACCAATCGTCCGCAGATTAGTTTCTAAAGGTGTTCCACTTTATGCCGCCGTTGGTTTTCTTTTAACAGGACCGTTAATTAATCCTATCGTTATATTATCTACGTATATGGCTTTTGGTAACGATATAAAAATAGCCAGTCTCCGTATGGGTATTGGATTTTTTGCAGCTTTAGTTATTGCTTTTAGCATCAGTTTTCTTTTTAAATCAAACCAATTAAAAACTGCTCTAGCGCAACAAGCAAGTACAATTGAAATTACTAAGCAAGACAATTCTTTAATGAAAAAAATACACAATATGATTAAACACTCGATCGATGAGTTTTTCGATATGAGTAAATACTTAATTATTGGGGCATTTATTGCAGCAGCATTACAAACATTTGTAACGATGAAATCTCTCTTCATTTTTGGAGAAGGTTTAATAAGTACAACTATCATCATGATGGGACTAGCCTACTTCTTGTCACTTTGTTCTGAAGCAGATGCATTTATCGGTGCTTCGTTCCGTAACCTAGTACCAAAACCTGCAATCCTATCATTTTTAATTTACGGACCAATGATTGATTTAAAAAATACAATTATGCTTTTAAGTGCTTTTAAAGCAAGATTTGTCTTAGCACTGTTTATCGTGATAAGTGTCGTCGTATTTATTTTTTCACTACTATCAAGCAATCTATTTTAGATAGGTGGTTATTCTATGAAAGTAAACTTTCAACAGTTATTTAAAGCAATTATTCTTGCTGCTTTTGCCTTAGTTATTGTAAAACTGCATGTTTCTGGTGATATTACGAAGTTTATTAATCCAAAATATAGTATGTTAAGTCAAATAGCTGCAGTAATATTTTTGTTTTTAACTATCATTCAATTAGTACGATCATTTGAAAGGCATGACCATACTCATGAACATGAGAATTGTGATTGTACACATGATCACGAACATACTTCATTCAATAAAAAATTAATCAATTATTCAATTATTATTTTCCCATTGATTACAGCTTTCTTTTTCTCACCTGTAATTTTAGATTCATCAATTGCTGCCAAAAAAGGGACGATGTTTACAAAAAAGAATGTTGATGAACAAAAAAATGAACCATTAGATGATTTGGACAATGAAATACCAAATACTACCGATAATCCAGAAAGTCAAAATGAAGATGATTTGTCAAATGAAGAAATAGACCCTTATTCAAATGAGGAAGAGGATACCTCAAACCAAGAACAAGCTCTTGAAAATAACAACTTTATGTCTTCTGACGAGTACAATAGGAAAATGGAGGAATTAAAAGGCCTCGAATTTATCCATATGAAAGATGATGTTTATTCTGTCTATTACGAAACAATGCACATGGCTCCTGAATTGTATGAAGGAAAAAGGATTAAGGTTATCGGGTTTGTATATAAAGAAGAAGGTTTTTCCGAAAATGAATTAGTAGTTGCTCGTTTTATGATTTCTCACTGTGTAGCCGATGCAAGTATTGTTGGTTTCCTAGCATTATTAGATGATGCAGCGAAACTTGAACAAGATACTTGGCTAGAGATTGAGGGAGTAATAAAATTAACTAAATATAATGATATGAAGTTACCTGCAATTGTCGTTGATTCATGGAAGGAAATAACTGAGCCTGAAGAACCATATATATTCCCTGTATTAACTAGTAATTAATTATAATTTAATAATAAATATGAAGGCTGCTAAGATAATTTCTAGCAGCTTTTTCTATAAAAAATAAAGATCTCAAGAAAGGATTTTTATGAGAAAACTATTACTAATAGGTGGGGGACACGCTCATCTACATGTCGTAAAACAATTGCAACTACATCCATATAAAGATGTTGAGGTCACATTAATATCCGCTTCAAAATATCAATATTATTCAGGAATGTTTTCTGGCTATACAGAAGGTCTGTACTCGAAAGAAGACATTAGAATAAATTTAGAAGAACTATCAACAAAAGCGAATGTGAAATGGTTTGAAGGTATAATAACCGCAATTGATGCAGAGCAGAAAATGGTACTAACAGCTTCAGGAGAAGTCATACGTTTCGATGTGATTTCGTTTGATATTGGATCTTTAACAGCAGGAATGGAGACGCAAGGTGTTACAGAAAATGCAATGCGTATAAAACCAAATTATCATTTTGTTGATGTAATTGATCATGTTCGTAAGTCCGAAAAAATTGTTGTCGTTGGTGGCGGCTCAGCTGGAATAGAGATTAGTTTGTCGCTAACAGCTTGGCGAAGAAATCATAAGATAGAAACACCGGTGACATTAATAAGTAAAACTAGACTTCTTCAGCAAAAAAATGATTCTGTATCTGAAAAAATTGAAGAAGTTGTCATTTCAAATGGAATACATTTATTAAAAAACGAAGGTGTTACATCAGTAAGTCTTAACTCCTACATAACATCGACAGGTAGAAAAGAAACTTATGATCACATGATTTGGTTAACAGGTCCTAAAGCTCCTGGGATTTTCAAGTCTTCGAATTTACCTATAGATAAACTAGGCTACTTATTAGTTGAAGATACTTTACAAGTAAAAAAATATCCGTTCATCTTTGGAGCTGGAGACTGTATTTCATTAAGAGATTTTCCAGACATTGATAAGGCTGGTGTATACGCTGTAAAACAAGGAAAAACACTTTATCGTAACTTAAAAGCATTTTTATATGCCACAGATGGAGAGAGGTATATACCTCAAAAAAATTATTTATCTATCTTATCGATTGGTAATAAAACTGGCTTTCTTTTGTATAAAAATTTTGCATTAAAAGGAAAAGCGACATGGGTCTTAAAAAATAAAATAGATAGAGATTTTATAAATAGATATAAAAAAGATTAAAAGGCGGGGGATAATAAATGTCTGAGACGTATACTGTGTTTGTATATGGAACTTTAAAAAATGGTGAACGCAATCATTATCTCCTAGAAGGTGCTACTTGTCTTGAAGTGAACTGTTGGACTAATGGTAGGCTTTTCGATACAGGCAATGGTTATCCTTGCATTTGTATAGATGGTATGAGAAAAGTTTATGGAGAACTTTACAAAGTGACTAAAGAACAACTTAAGCAATTAGATATTTTAGAAGGCTATTTAGGTGAAGGTTTGAATAATCACTATGAAAGAATTAAACAAGACGTTTTTACCGAGGAAAAAACTTATTCAGCACTGATTTATATTTATCCACTGGACAACACTACAACTTTAATAGAATTAACAAGTGGCAAGTGGTAGATATTAAGAAACTATTCTCTTATTTTAAAATTCATACTTACATTAAAATTGGCAAGGTAAACTATCATCCTTGCCAATTTTATTTTAATAATTTTCGAGCTTCTAACAATCGTTGCATTGTTGTAAATACTTCTAAAAATAGAAATAACAGTGTAATGACTACTAAGTACTTTGGCAACATAATCATTAGAGTAAACAATATAAATCCTTCCGTCCTCTCAGCTACGCCTGCCTGATAATAAAATGACTTTACACCCTTTTTATCAGAAAGTGCACCTACAGTTAAAAATATAGTCATTGCATAAATAATGGAAACACTAAGTAATAATAATGCCCACATCGCATTTGGATATCTAAATGCTAAGCCAAGAATGACACTTATTTCAACAAGTCGATCAAAACTAATATCAAGTAGCGTACCCCATGAGGAAGTTTTTGTATTCCTTGCCATTGTTCCATCCACCGCATCAAGAAAACCTGACAACCAAAGAACAAAAACTGCCCAATATGGCTCATTGAAATAAATAAGAATACCAGAAGAGATTCCAATGATAAATGCTAGTTTCGTAACAGCATTAGCTGTAAACCCTACTTTCAATAGAGCATTAGCTGTTACTTCAATTGGCTTTTGTACATATTTTCTAGCGTGAGTGTCTAACATACATGGATCACCTTTATCTTTTTTTTATAAGTATTTCTAATCTTATCATATTCAAGAAGTAAACAATGTAATTATCCTTACAACCTAGTTAGATTAAAATGATTTTTTGTAAGCTACATTACAGCGATAACTTTAATCAATCTATATACTTTGATGTATATAGAGTTAAAAATGGGGTGTGATCAAACAAGCATGAATAAAAAGCGAACGATACTTTATTCTTTTATTGTGGCAATCATCGTAATAAGTATAATCTCGTTAAGTAGAACCTCTTTACAATTCGATCCAAAGGAAATAAGAACTTGGATACTATCATTTGGATTCTTTGCTCCATTGATTTATATAGTTATCTATACGATAAGACCTTTGCTTTTCTTCCCAGCTTCTATTCTTTCCATTGCAGGTGGGCTCGCTTTCGGTGCTTTAATGGGGACTCTTTATACAATAATAGGAGCAACTTTAGGTGCAGTTTTATCATTTATAATTGCTAGAAAACTTGGTAAAAATGTTACGAATAAAGAGTGGAAGGGAAATTTCCAAAAAATCCAGACCCAACTCGAAAAGAATGGGTTTTATTATGTTCTATTTCTCCGGTTCATCCCAGTGTTAAATTTTGATTTAATTAGCTATATAGCAGGTGTTTCTTCTGTTAGGCTTTCAGCATTTTTCTTTGGAACATTACTTGGTATTATCCCAGGAACTTTTGCCTATAATTTTTTAGGCAACAGCTTTATTAGTGGTAGTCCAAAGGTTATTTTAACAGCTAGTATAGTTTTCATATTAATCATGATTATTCCTATTTTCATTAAGAAGCGGATTGAAAAAGTGAAGTAAAAAGACGAGATAGATTAAAAGGTGAAAGGGGACATATATTATTAAAACATACGATTTAATAGTAATAGGTGGCGGTGCTGGTGGGTTAACTGTAGCTTCAGGTGCTGCTAGCTTGGGAGCAACAGTAGCATTAATAGAAAAGAACTCAGAATTAGGTGGCGATTGTCTTCATTATGGCTGTGTCCCTTCAAAGGCATTTATTGCTGCAGCAAAAGAAGTTCACCAGGCTCAAAGGGCAGCTGAACAATTCGGTTTCGAGTTGAATGGTAAACCAGACTTTTCTACAGCTATGAAAAGAGTGAAAGATGCAATAGCGCATATTCAAGTTCATGATAGCAAAGAAAGATTTACAAAATTAGGTGTTTCTATTTATCACGGAGAAGGAACATTTAAGGATAAACACCATGTAGTGATTAATAATAGAGAGATCATTAAAGGAAAAAAGATTGTAATCGCTACGGGATCTAGACCAAATGTACCACCAATTGAAGGATTAAAAGAAGTAAAATTTCTAACAAATGAGTCTATTTTTGACCTGAAAAACAAGCCAGATAGATTACTTGTTATCGGCGGTGGTCCTATAGGACTAGAAATGGCCCAATCATTTGCAAGATTTGGCTCAGAAGTTACTGTAGCAGAAGCGGGTCCAACGATATTTGGCAGAGAAGATGAAGATATGATACCAATCATTAAGAAAGAATTAGAAAAAGAAATATCTATTTTATACAATGCAATGACTAAAAAAGTAGAAGCAAATGCCAAAGGTGAGAAAGTTGTAACTATTAAGCAAAATAATGAGTTAAAAACATACACGTTTGACGAGATCATCGTCTCAGCAGGTAGAAAGAACAATATTGAAAAATTAGGGTTGGAAAACATCGGCGTTGATGTAGATAAAGGTGCAATTGTAGTTAATGACTACCTGCAAACATCTATATCTAACATATATGCAATTGGTGATATAAATGGCAATTTTCCGTTTACACATGCTGCTGGGATGGAAGGGAAAGTCGTCGTTAGAAATGCAGTCTTTGGGATAAAAGGAAAAGTAAATTACGATCATACTCCTTGGGTTACTTACACTGACCCTGAAGTTTATCATTTAGGATTAACAGAACAAGACGCAAAAGATAAATATGGAGAGGAATTCCGGACATATAAAGTTGCAATGAATGACGTTGATCGATTTATTGCTGATAGAAATAATGTCGGACTCTTAAAAGTTATTACAAAGAAAAATGGACATATACTAGGGGCGCACGCTGTTGGAAAGAATGCTAGTGATTGGATGCAAGAAATTGTAATGGCAAAAACAAACGGATTAAAAATTGGTAGCATCTCAAATGTCATCCACCCATATCCGACCCATGCGGCTATCGTCCAACAAACCGCTGACCTTTATTGGCGAGAGAAATTATTTAATGGTTCTATTCCAACGATAACAAAGAAATATATTAAATGGTTTAGATAGGCCCTTAAAGGAGGGAAATTATTAGTGAAGAAGAATATGTTAACTACGATAACAATGATATTATTTATCTCACTCTTTCTGACTGGTTGTACAACAAAGAACAATCAGGCAATCGATGCTTCATTGTTAACCGCTTCTTGGGATGAGGTTACAGCAATTGCTAAAGGACAAGAAGTTAATATCTATATGTGGGGCGGTAGTGACACCATTAATAAGTACATTGATGACTGGGTAGCTCCAAGACTCAAAAAGCAAACTGGTGTTGTCTTAAAACGGATTCCGGTAAATGACACGAAAGATATTATTCAAAAACTATTAACAGAAAAGCAGCTTGGAAAGAAAGAGGGAAGCATTGATATTATTTGGATTAATGGAGAAAACTTCAAAGATGCAAAAGAACAGAACCTTTTATGGGGAAGCATTAACGAACAATTACCTAATTTTAATAGATTTGTAGAAAAAGATGCAGACAATATCCGTTTTGATTTCGGCGAAGATATCGCTGGTCTAGAAGCACCTTGGGGGACAGCGCAATTTGTCTTTGTATATGATGAAAACAAAGTGAAAAACCCTCCTAAATCTATGGAAGAATTGAAGCAATGGGTAATTAATAACCCAGGTAAATTTACTTACCCGGCCCCTCCTGATTTTACTGGTAGCGCATTTGTTCGTCACGTTCTTTATGAAACAACAGGAGGACATCAACAATATTTAAAACGATTAAGTGAGCAGGAAAATTTAGAGCAGACATTAGAACCGATGTGGAGTTACTTAAATGAAATAGAACCTTATCTATGGCGAGAAGGCGCTACTTATCCAGAGAGTAGTGCGAAATTAGACTTGTTATACGCAAATGGAGAAGTTTGGATGACTATGGGCTATGATCCAGGTCGAGCAAGTGCACAAATTCAAAAAGGAATTTTCCCACAATCATCAAAAACATTTGTTTTAAACAACGGAACATTATCTAATACACATTATCTTTCTATTCCATTTAATGCTCCTAATAAAGCAGGTGCATTAGTCGCAATCAATTATTTATTATCACCTGAAGCGCAAATAGCAAAACTTGATCCAATGAACTGGGGTGACTTATTAGCGATTGACCCTAACAAACTATCAAAAGAAGATAGAGTGGTAATAGAAAAGATGGATACTGGTATTGCTACCTTAACAATGGATCAATTAGTGAAGCATCGAGTACCTGAGATTCCCGCAGAATATATTTCCGTTATTGAAAAAGGTTGGTTAGAAAATGTGGCAAAAGAGTAAGGCTTATCTTTATTTAGCCCCAACGATTGGAGTTTTGTCGCTCCTATTTTATGGAGGTTTTTTGCAAGGGTTGGTACAAAGTTTTGGTTATCTACCGGTTTTAGGTCAGAAAACGTTATCCATACAGACGTACCAATCTTTATTTAAATCGTCGGATTTTTGGCAATCTATTGTTTTAACATTTAAAATAGCTTTTTTATCTTCATTGCTTGCTGGAGTCATAGGTTTATTTATATCTCTTTGTCTGTTTTTATTAATGGAAAATAATAAAAAGGGAAAGTTGCTCTCATTAAGTGAAAGTATTTTTAAGCTTCCATTATTAATTCCACATATAGTCGCAGCTTACTTAATGGTTTTATTATTCATGCAAAGTGGTTGGATTTCCAGTATTGCTGCAGCAATAGGGATCATAGACCAGGCAGCTGAATTCCCTATCTTAATTAATGAAACTTTTGGTTGGGGGATAATTATTACGTATGCATGGAAAGAGGCTCCATTTGTATCGTTAATGCTTGTACCTATCCTAGCTAGATTACATCAATCATGGAGAGATGTGTCCAAGGTTTTTGGAGCAACTACATATATCTATTTAAAGGAAATCGTTATCCCGCTTTTGTTACCTACTTGGATTGCAGCTACATTTATTGTATTTGCTTTTACATTTTCTTCTTTTGAAATTCCGTATTTACTTGGAGTAACCTACCCTGTTACGTTACCAGTTTATGCATTTACTGTCTTTACTAGCGGCGGCTTGGAAGGTAGACCCGAAGCTCTAGCAGTAAATGTCATCCTAGTCCTTGTTACTGCTTTATTAGGGCTCCTTGCATATAAGCTTAGTAAAAGATGGAATATTGGAGAACGAGAGAGATGGTAAATTTCAAACGAAAAGGTAGTTTACAAGTATTATTACTATGCTTTATCGTATTACTGATACTAACACCATTTATTCCATTAGTATTAGCGAGCATAACACCCCTGTTAAAGTGGCCACAAATCTTTCCAGAGGATATAACCTTGCGTTCATGGACATATGTTTTTTTTAATAATCCCGATACGTGGGTAGCTGTCTGGAATAGTTTTATTATTGCAATTTTTGTAACGGTGATAAACATTGCCTTAGCTTTACCCTGTGCACACGCACTAGCAAGAATGAAAGTGAAAGGAAAAGTGCTTTTTCAAGGATTTATATATGCACCGATTATAATACCTCCATTTATATCAATTATGGGGATGCACACAACCTTTATCTCATTAGGCTTAACAGAGACGATTATAGGAGTAATTATTGCGCACATAATTCCTACCTTGCCGTATATGGTTAGGGCACTAGTCATTAGTTTTAGTACATTAGGAAATAAATATGAAGAACAAGCAACAATGTTAGGTGCAACCAGAAGTATGAGGGTGCGATATATTATTTTCCCAATGATCTTGCCTGGAGTAATAACAGGAGCAAGTCTATCAATCTTAATTTCTCTAAGTCAATATTTAATAACCTTCTTAGTCTCGGGTGGTCAGGTTATTACGTTGCCTTTATTATTATTTCCGTTCATTAATGGTGGAGATCAAGCGATTGCTTCAGTCTATACGATACTATTTTCCATATTAGCTATAGGCGTTTTATTCTTGATGGATCTTTTCTTAAAGAAATTTTATGGAAAGTCGGTACCAATTAGTTTTGTGCGAAGAGGAAGTGTTTAATATCGAGGGATTGAATCTTCTTAATATTAGTAAAAAATATAGCTGTAAAGATGAGTTTTCAGTGAAAGATATTCATTTAACAATTAAAACGGGCGAATTCTTTTCTTTATTAGGCCCTTCAGGTTGTGGGAAAACGACGCTTCTTAAATTAATTGCTGGATTAATCATTCCTACAAGTGGTGAATGTCACTTTAATTTTAAGGATATTACTACTATTCCAGCCGAAAAAAGATCCTTTAGCATGGTTTTTCAAGAGCCTTTATTATTCCCACATATGACAATTGAAGATAATGTTGCATTTGGGTTAAAGGTAAAAGGGGTTCCAAAGAAACTGAGAATTGACAAAGCAAAGCAAATGCTTCACGCCGTAGGATTAAAAGGGTATGAAAAAAGATATGCAACCCAGTTAAGTGGTGGAGAGCAACAACGTGTTTCGATAGCGAGGGCCCTAGTTGTAGAACCAAAACTATTATTACTAGATGAACCATTTAGTGCTTTAGACCCAAACTTAAGAGATGAAATGCGAGAATTGTTGAGAGGTTTACACCATAAACTCAATGTGACTTGCTTATTTGTAACACATGACCAAGACGAGGCATTTCAACTTTCAGATCGAATAGGTATTATGCAAAGTGGAGAATTGCTACAAGTAGGAACTGGAAAACAGCTTTATGAACGTCCCGTTTCTCCAGAAGTTGCGATATTTTTAGGTGCCAAAAATGTTCATTATGGAAGAATAGATAATGGCTATTTCTATTGCGAGGACTTCCCATTTAAGGTTGAAAATATAATAGACGACACTACAGGTTGGCTTATTATACGACCAGAAATCTTTACACCTTTTATTGACGAAAAATCAAAAGATAAGGCTTTGCTGAGAGGGCTTTTAAAAGAGGTAGTTTTCCGCCAAGGCTTTTATTACGCAGCAGTTCTAGTAGGGAAAGCAACAATGGAAGTTACTTTTCAAGCCAATGTAGATTATTCATTTGAAATAAATAAAGAGATTGTAATGAGTTACAATCCTAGTAAACTAATTTTTATTCCACACAATTGCTAAAGGAGGACTTATTAAGCCCTCCTAATGTATTAGTACTGCTGCAAGAATTCTGTCGTTTTATCTGCATTTATTTTAAATGTAAGAGGTGATTTTTTAATAAAACCATCTTTTTTAAGTTGAGCCATCGTTGCACTTACTGTTTCTCTTGTTGAACCTATCATTGAAGCAATATCATGATGAGTAACTTTGACATCAATCGTTTGCCATTCTTTTGATCTGCGCCCAAACTTTTCACTTAATTTTAATAGTAAAGATAAGATGCGATAACGAACATTTCTAAGTGCTAGTGATTCACTCATTTCATATGTTTCTTTTAATCTAGCAGAAAGAATTTCAATAAATTTTATTGCAAGCTTTGGATATTGTTCCATTAGTACCGTGAATTCATCTTTTCCAATAACACATAAGTATACATCAGTAAGCGCTTCAGCATATGTCTGATCATCATTAAGTGAAAAAGTAGATGTCTCTCCGAAAACATTACCATCACCTAGCAAATCCACTGTCAGTTGTTTGCCATCCTCACTAGATCTATACAACCGAACATTGCCTTTTTTTAGTAGATAAAGCGCTCGATTTGGCTTAGTTGGTCCTAAAATTAAATTTCCTTTTTTCATCGGCTGCATTTCACTTATATGATCGATTGCTTCTAACTCATCCATAGGCATTTCTTCAAATAAGTTAATTTGTGATAAATAAAGAAGCTTATCCATTTCATATCCCCCTAATAAAGTAATGTCTTTTTATAGTATACAAGCTTTAAAGATTAAAGGTGTAATTTATCTGTTGATTATTACGTTCCTTGCATGGTATAACAAGGCAAATTAATAAGAGAAAATATTATTTCCAAATTACATTCGACTTTAACCAACTTATTCAAATACGTTATATTTTAATTTTTTATACTGCAAAACTGTTTGATGTCTTATCAAATGTGTAAGATTTTACGATGTGTTACAATTAATGGTATAAATGGTATATGGAGGGTGATAAAGAAATGGCAAGTCAAACTGGTTCAATTGTTCAACAATCATTAAATGCCTTAATGAATGATGGTAACTTTTTACCAACATTAAAAGGTGAAACTAGAGAGCAAGCATTTACTTCGTTAGGCGCAATCCTTTCAACACCTAACCAAGTACATAAGTCTTTTTTAAGAATTGCTTTAGAAAATGGAAAAGTAGTACGAATTCCTTCATTCCGAGTGCAACATAATAATGCATTAGGTCCATATAAAGGTGGGATTCGTTTTCATGAATCAGTAAATGAAGATGAAGTCATTAACTTAGCAGCTTTAATGACGTTAAAAAACGCTCTACATGATGTGCCTTTCGGTGGAGGAAAGGGTGGAGTCATCGTAAATCCACGGGAACTATCCGTGAAAGAACTTCACTTAATTTGTAAAAAATATGTGCAATATTTTAGCGATAGCTTAGGTCCTGACAAAGATATTCCAGCACCTGATGTCGGTACTGGTGAGCGGGAAATGGATTGGATGATGGCTGAATATAAATCAATCCGTCCAGGCACACCTTATAGAGGCAGCTTTACAGGAAAGAGTTTAGTTAACGGTGGCTCCTTAGGAAGAAGAGAAGCAACCGGTAAAGGAGTATATTTTACTTTTAGATATATGTTACATGATTTTTTGAAAGAGCAAGAAAAATATTTAACAGAGACAAATAACATATTTGCAAGAACGGCTTTACAGTATAAAGATAAGCCTCTAAAAATTGCCGTACAAGGCTTTGGCAATGTAGGCTCAGTTGCAGCACTAGAAGCTTTCCAATGTACTTACTTACAAAACAAAGTAGTTTCAGTAAGTGATCGTAATGTCATGTTATATAACTCAGATGGTTTAGATATTCCTGCTTTAGTAAAATATACCGCAGGTAACGGTGGTGATTTACCAAAAAATGAAAATCAATTAAAAGAAGCGGAAGTCAAAGCACACATTCATGATCGTGATGAAGTATTAACGCAAGAAGTTGATGTATTAATTTTAGCTGCACTTGAAGACCAAATTCATAAAGATAATATGGAAAAAATTAATGCTAAAATTATCGTCGAAGGTGCCAATGCTCCTGTAACAGGGGAAGCGGATAACTATTTAAGCGAAAAAGGTGTCATTATTATGCCTGACATTTTAGCTAACGCCGGTGGTGTAATCGTTTCTTATTTTGAATGGTTGCAAGGTCGTGAAACACAGTTTTTAAGTGAGGAAAAAGTATTTAAAATGCTATTTGAGAAAATGCAAGAAACAATGGATACAATTTTACCGCAATTTTTCGGAGATCCATTCCCATTGAGACAAAACTGTTATATCCATTCCGTTATGAAATTGTCAACAGTGTTGTATACACAAGGGAAGTTGTATTAATCTATTCTACTGGAACGAACCAAAAGCAGGTTCGTTCTATTTTTTATTGTGAATTATTCATAAATTAGATTTATTAAATAAATTACTATACAATAATACTTTATTTGTCTAATAATATACGAATAGATTAGGAAGGGTATATAATTATTATTAACCAACTCTAAAGTACCTTTCACTTCAGAAAATTTATCATTAATTATTAAGGTGTTGTTTAGTAAATGTACGATTTTATAAGTAAGATTAGTTTTTCTTTAAGTGAACCATTTTTAAATATCTTTTATGCTACTGAAGGGATTCCATTACTGGCTGCTTTTATTCTAGGTCTTGTTGCTGCATTAGCACCTTGTCAATTTACTGGTAATATTAGCGCAATCACTATCTTTGGAAACCAGTCTTTACAAAAGAGATTAGCTTGGAAAGAAGTGTTTTTCTTTATTTTAGGGAAAATTGTTGTTTTCTCAAGCATAGGCTTATTAGTATGGGTTTTAGGAAAAGAATTTCAACAAACCTTAACATTGTACTTCCCTTATTTCAGAAAAGTTATCGGACCAATATTGATAATTTTAGGCTTGTTTATGATTGGAATTATAAAGATGAATTGGACATTACGATTATTTAAGCTACCAGATAGTCTTAAAAGTGGAAGATTAGGATCCTTCTTTATGGGAGTAAGTTTTTCAATAGCCTTTTGTCCAACCATGTTTGTGTTATTTTTCATTACACTAATGCCAATTGTACTTTCAAGCTCATTTGGTGTAATTTTACCTTCTGTTTTTGCAATAGGTACGTCAATTCCTGTGATATTAACTGTCTTTTTGCTTTGGTACTTTAAACTAGATGGGAGATTAATGAAGAAACAGGGTAGAAGGCTAGGTTCGTATGTGCAAAAGGCAGCAGGATTATTGATGATTATTCTAGGAATAATTGATACGATTACTTATTGGACAATCTAGTAAACTTTCTACATTGTTTTTCATATTTATTAGACTCAAAGGAAACAACTTTGACTATTGTGCGGACCTATTTAGGTTCGTTTTTTTGTATGCATTAAAATCTTATAATTTAATCTAATTATAAGCAGGAAGTTATACGATTCATGACGAAGAGGATAAATAGTTACAAAATTTAACAAATACATAAAGTAATAAGGAGAGGCTTATTATGAGAAAACTTTCTACTTGGCTTACAGTTGGGTCATTAATTGTAGCTTGCTTAATCGGAATTATGACAATAAACGTATTTCAAGATAAGAAAAAAATAGAAAAAGATTATCAAGAACTAAAAAGTCAAAACGATGAATTAATTAATGAAACTAAACATGTTGAATCTTTAAACAATCAAATTTCCGACTTAAAATTAAAGCTCGCAAATGCTAACGGATATTCTGATCCTAATAGCGATTCAAGTGGGGAACTATCTTTTTTGCAAGAGGACTGGGACAAAATTGTGATTGAATCAGGTGGAGAAGAGATTGAGATTGATTCACATGAGATTATGACGCAATTCAAGAATAGTTTGCATGGCAGCGTTGTTGAAACAAATCACCCGTACCCTGGCGGATCTGGTACGAGTATTACGTCATTCACCTTTCATATTTATAGTAAGGGTAAAATTTATTCTTTCCACTCGTTAAGAGATAACTTCTTTAAAGATAAAAATGAGGAGATTTTCTATAAGAGTGGTAGGGACTATAAGCAAATTGCAAAAGCATTTGTGAAGAAACCAGAAAATTATCCAGAAACTACAATGTTAAGTGAATATTTTCATAGCGGCATGATGGTAGGGGAAAAGATCTATAGTTATCCAATGTTGTCTCCATTTAGAATAAATTCCATTGTTTCAAACTTTTTAATGATGGAGAAAGAAGAGGTTAGCTCTTCTAATTTACAGGAAGATTATATAGAAAAATTTACTTTTTATTATTATGGGAAGAAGCTTTATATGGAAATCTACGAGGATCACTTTCACTTATATAATGAAGAAGGTTCTTTCGAACAATGGTATAAAACTGATGCTGAATTAATTGAAAGTTTCTTCTCTAACTTAAACGCAGGATAAACTAGTATAGCAAATTTTTAGAGTAGGCTTCGAATATCCGCGGTCTCCTTTTTATATAACATATAAATTTCAAACTATTGGGAAAAATACGATAAACAATATACAAACGGAATAAAAAACTATATCATATAATTAATAGGTTTTACGAAAGCGGTTTCGTAAAAATAATTTAAGAAAAGGAAGGCAAATATGAATCAAAAACTGAAATTTTCTATGTTATTAGGCTTCTTACTAGTCATTGGAGTTCTAATCGGAATTTTATTATTTAACTCAATAGGAAAAACAATAACAGAAAATAAAAACAACCTTTTATTTAATTCGCAGTTTAGTAATGTTTTATCAACTAACGTACCTGACACTCATGGCGTTGTTAATACGGAAAAAAGCTGGATTTTCTATACAAATAGTGGAGCAGAAGGAATCTACGAACTTGTTGGAAATGTTGCTAAAGTTACACCAACTAATATAGACTCACCACCTTATGGGATACAGCTGATTCAATCACCGATAACTGTTGAAAAACTTGGTGTCTATAAAGTTAGCATTACAGCAAAAACTGAAAACGAGAGAAATATTACGATTAAAATAGGTGCTACCGGCAATAAAGGTTGGAAAGCCTACGGAATAAAAGATATTACTTTAACATCAAACTATGAAACGTATGAATTTGAATTTACAATGTATGATGAAACAGACACATCTTCAAGATTCGAGATATTTTTTGCACAAAACGAACAACCGGTCTGGATTAGAAATGTATCTATGGAGAAAATCGACGAGGAAGAACCTACAATTACTTTAGAAGATCTTTCAAATCGAGTTAAAACAGAAATTGATGAAGATAAAGTCGAAGAATGGGAATTAGTATGGGCGGATGAGTTTGAAGGAGATACAATTAATCTTAACTACTGGACATTTGAAATAGGAAATGGTGCAGAAAAAGGTATTCCTGGTTGGGGAAACAATGAACTAGAATATTATACTGATTCACCAAATAATGCGTATATTGAAGATGGACATTTAATTATTCAAGCATTAAAAGAAGTAAAAAACTTTAGCTATGATGGTATAAATTACACTACAGAATACACTTCCGCAAGAATGATCACTCAAGGTAAAGTAAATACAACTTACGGAAGAATTGAAGCTAGAATTAAAGTTCCAAGTGGACAAGGGATATGGCCGGCATTTTGGATGTTGGGTGAAGATATTGAAACTGTAGGTTGGCCACAAAGCGGAGAGATTGACATCTTAGAATATATAGGGAGCAATGTTACTGAAATACATGGAACAGTTCATGGACCTGTAACTGCGGGACCAGGAATAAATGGTCATATTGATATGGGTATTGATTTATCAAAGGATTTCCATGTATATGCTATTGAATGGGATGAAGACGAAGTAGAATTTTACATTGATGATATTTTATATCATATAGTAAATAAGGATGAAGTCGATTTGGAATATGGACCTGAAGAATGGGTGTATGATCACGATCACTTTTTAATCTTAAATCTTGCTGTTGGAGGAAACTGGCCTGGTTCTCCAGATGAAACAACTATTTTCCCTAAACAACTAATCGTTGATTACATTAGGATGTATAAAGACGTTAATCAAAATTCAATTGATGGCGAAGAAATTGTTGATACCATTTATGAATTACCAGCAAAAGCTCCGGGAGTAGAGAGTTTTGTTAATGGAACATTTGACGAAGGAAAGCAAGATTGGAACTCTTACGTCCATTTTGATGCTGAAGCAACTTTTGAAGTGATAGATGGGGAAGCAGTTTATACAATTGCTAAAGATGGTGGAGAAGATTACTCTATTCATTTATACCAAGGTCCATTTTTATTCGAATCTGGAAACTCGTATACATTAGAATTTGAGGTGCGCTCAACTATTGAAAGAGACTTGCTTGTTGTAGTCGATAATTCTGACTATCACAGGTACATTAACAAAAAAGTCTCCATTGGCGAATCAATGCGAACAGTCAAAGTTGCAATAGAATCTATTTCAGACGAAGCAACTATTAAACTTCTTTTAGGAGAACTTGGAAATGACATTAAAGAATCAATGACTATTACTATTGATAACGTGAAGTTATATGAAAATAAGAATTAATAATTAAAACATATCAAGAGAATGGGAGTGAGATTTTACATCTTACTCCTATTTTTAATGTTAAAAATGGTATCAGCTACTAAAAATCCCCTATACTCAAGACAAAATCAGTTACATTCGGATACTTCTAGTTACTTACTCTGATGGAGCGTTTTCTTCTTAGCCTTTATAACCCACCTAAAATCAACAATAATTTATCTAATTTTTTTACGTTCAAATATATATCCAAGGTTACTAAGGATCATAAAGTATGTTTAGTTCACGAAATGTACACTTTTCTGTAACAGAACTGTTTGATTTGTGGCGACTTTCACTGTTATGCAAAGATTATACTGTAACTATAAGAATGAATGAAAGTATCGGAGGCGATCATAAATGGATTCTGTAGAATTTAGCCGCTATTTAACGATGTTAACACTGTCAGTACATGTGATTTTTGCAACAGTTGGAGTCGGTGTTCCATTATTTATCATGTTGGCACATTGGCTCGGATTAAAGAATAATGATCAACACTATCTTTTAATGGCAAAACGCTGGGCACGTGGTTATGTCATAAGTGTCGCAGTTGGAGTAGTAACTGGTACTGCCATTGCACTGCAGCTAGCGCTATTATGGCCCCGTTTCATGGAATTTGCAGGACAGCTTGTTGCACTTCCGCTATTTATGGAGACGTTTGCCTTTTTCTTTGAAGCTATATTTCTAGGAATTTATTTATATACATGGGATCGCTTTAAAAACCCTAAACATCATTTCTATTTACTTATACCAGTGTTGCTCGGAGGAGCAATGTCTGCTTTATTTATTACGTCTGTAAATGCATTTATGAATACACCACAAGGTTTTTCATTGTTAAATGGCGAGTTAATTAATATTCAACCAATACTAGCGATGTTTAACCCTGCAATGCCAACAAAGGTAGCACATGTCCTGAGTTCAGCCTATATGACTGCTGCATTTCTCTTGGCATCAATTGCAGCCTTTCACTTAATAAGAGGAAATCGTCATGAGTACCACCGAAAAGCGCTTGCTTTGACAATGAAAGTCGGTTTTCTTTTCTGTATTGCTACAGCACTAATTGGTGACTTATCAGGAAAGTTTCTAGCAGAATATCAACCAGAAAAACTAGCTGCTGCTGAATGGCATTTTGAAACAGAAGGGGAAGCACCAATCTTACTTTTCGGAGTATTAACTGATAACAATGAAGTAAAGTATGCAATTAAGATTCCTTATGCGCTTAGCTTCTTAGTTCATAGTAATTTATCTGGAGAAGTGACAGGATTAAATGACATTCCAAGAGATGAACATCCACCATATATTATCCATTACTTCTTTGACATCATGGTTTCAATCGGAATTGGATTAACGCTTTTGTCGATGATCTATTTAATAGGAGTAAATCGAAATTGGTCATTTATTAAATTAAAACTATTCCGCTTCTTCCTTGTAGCATCAGGTCCACTTGCGATGCTAGCGATTCAAGCTGGATGGTGGTTTACAGAAATGGGTCGTCAGCCTTGGATTATGCGAGGATTTATGACAACTGCAGAAGGCGCAACTGATTCAGACTATGTCTGGTTAATGTTTATTGTTTTTGCTTTCGTATACTTTATTCTAATGGTCGGAACAGCAGTTGTATTAACACGTATGTTTAAAAGAAATCCAATGGAAAAAGAGTTGGAGAAATTAAATGGGAATGGGAGTGACATCGGATGACGATAGAAATACTTGGAATATCAGTGTTATGGTTATTTCTTTTCGGTTATGTCATTGTTGCTTCGATTGACTTTGGCGCAGGTTTTTTCAATGCATCTACGATTGTCACAAATAAACATCATATTGTAAATTCCGTTATTCAACGATACTTGTCTCCGGTATGGGAGATTACAAATGTCTTTCTCGTATTCTTCTTTGTCGGAATGATCGGTTTCTTTCCGAAAACGGCTTATTATTTCGGTACGGTTCTACTTATTCCAATAAGTATCTCGATTATTTTACTAGCTTTACGAGGTAGTTATTATGCCTTTAGCACGTATGGTTCAAAAGGGCACAAAGGTTACACACTTATGTATGGAGTAACAGGAGTGCTAATCCCAGCCTCTTTGACTACTGCACTAATCGTCTCTCAAGGTGGCTATATTAAAGAACTACCTTCGGGGAAAATTGAATTAGATTACTTGACGTTATTTACGAGCCCATTTTCATGGTCGATTGTGTTACTAAGTTTAGTTAGTGTGTTATTTATCTCTGCTAGCTTTCTGGCATATTATTCAGCGGTTGCCGAGGATAAGGAGGCACTAAAGTTATTTAAAAAATACACATGGATATGGAGTTTTCCAACGATCATCACTGCTTTTGGAATCATTATTGAAATGAAATGGCACAACATCGCGCATTATGAAGGTTTATTATCATTATGGTGGCTATTTGCACTCTCGCTTGTCTGCTTTATTATAAGTCTTTTGTTATTAAAAAGAGGGCGTTATGGCTGGTCATTTGTCTTTGTTGTATTACAGTTTGCTTTAGCCTTTTATGCATATGGCGTGTCACGATACCCGTATTTATTGTATCCGTATTTAACTATTTATGACGGATTTACTAATGAAACGATGGCCAAAGCATTAGTTATCGTGTTCATTCTAGGTCTTTTGTTACTAATTCCGTCGTTATACCTTGTTTTTAAACTGTTCATTATGAATAAGCCTTACATTCAAAACAAAAAAGGTTAAGGAGGAATGAACGATGCACGAATTTTTACTATTTTATGCGCCACTTCTTATCGTCGTAATGGCAGTATTTTTTTCTTTTATGTTCGTTACGAAAAGTACGAAAATGGAGGAGTAATTGATGAAAACACTTCAACAGTTGGCAAGTAAGCAGAAGGGACGATATTATGCGCTGACTGCATTAGTCATTGCCTTAGGAGTTGTCGTAATTACCCAAGCTTACTTAACTGTTACGATCGTTGATGACTTATTCTTGAGTAAGCATGAATTCAAGGAAGTAGTACCATTACTGATAGGATTATTAGTGGTTCTTTTATTAAGAGCAGCAATACATTATGGCACAGGACAAATTGGCGTGAAAATGGCAGCAGTTGTAAAGGCTGACTATCGCAAGAAGCTTTTACACTCCTATGCTGATCAGTCCATTTTAGCCTCATACAAAGAGCAAACTGGAAGTAAGGTCAGTGTCATGCTCGATACAGTTGATGAGCTAGATAGTTTCTATAGCAAATACGTGCCACAAAAAATGATTTCAACAATAGTGGCTCTAATGATTCTTATCGTCGTGTTTACACAACATATGTATTCTGGCTTAATTATTCTATTTACAGCACCTTTTATCCCATTTTTTATGATGATCATTGGGAAAGCCACAGCGAAAAAATCACAGGAAAAACTCGCTAGTTTAAATGCTTTTTCTGGAAAATTTCTTGGTACGCTTTCCGGGTTGGTTAGTTTAAAACTTTATGGTCAATCTCGTACTTACCGTGATGCAATTAAGAAAAGCAGCATTGGTTTTCGTGATACAACGATGAATATATTAAAGATCGCCTTTACATCATCGTTAATGCTCGAATTCATTTCGATGTTAAGTATCGGATTAGTCGCATTAGAATTAGGTTTACGGCTAGTCGTTTTCCAACAAGTGAGTTTTTTCACTGCCTTTTTCATTCTTTTGCTAGTTCCTGAGTTTTACCATTTGCTTAAGGAGTTAGGCAGTGCCTTCCATGCAGGTCGGAGTAGTACTGGAGCGGCTGAAAGATTAGAGGAAGAACTAAGAATAGATAAGCAAAAAATGGATTGGGGAAAGGCAATACTAGAAGGTCCAGTTAAAATACAGTTGAAAAATGTAGGCTTTGTTTATCCTAATGGTCAATTTTCCTTAAAAAATATTAATACAGTACTTCCAACAACTGGTCAGGTAGCAATTGTAGGTAAAAGTGGCTCTGGAAAAACAACACTTCTTCACGTAATTGCTGGACTGATAAAACGAAGTGAAGGTGAAATACTCTTAAATGAACGTAGCCTTAATGATTACAGCGAGACGCAATGGTTTGAAAACGTTAGTTATATTACCCAGCACCCTTACCTGTTTGCCGGTACAATTGCAGAAAATATAGCACTTGGACTGGATGACAGTTTAGAAGATATTGAAGCGGCCGCAAAAAAAGCTAATATTCATGACTTGATTCAGTCATTTCCGCGAGGTTATAAAACGATTATTGGCGAAAGTGGGAGAGGGCTGTCTGGTGGAGAAAAACAACGGATTGCTTTAGCTCGCGCTTTTTTAAAGAATCCGTCTGTTATTTTATTTGATGAACCAACATCTGGCCTCGATTTAGTTACAGAACAAGTACTACAACATTCTATTAAAGAATTGAGTAAATCATCCGCTGTTATAACAGTGGCCCATAGACTGCAAACAATTAAAAACGCTAACCACATTTTAGTTATTGATGAAGGAACACTTCTAGCTGAAGGAACTCATGAGCAGTTATGTAAAGACATTCCTGCTTACAGTAAGTTATTTTCTAGAGAAGGGGAGGAGTAGGCTTGAAAGAATTAATCCGAATCGTTTCTATTATGTTAAAGGAAAAAAGAGATGTATTGTTGTCCATAATCTTTGGCTCTATTGCAGGACTTACAGCAGTAGGTTTATTTGCTGCAAACGGATATTTAATCTCACAAGCTGCTCTTACTCCACCTTTATACATTCTTATTGGAATGGTGGCAGTTGTAAAATTAGGATCACTCCTTCGGGCAACAAGTCGCTATGGAGAGCGCTACTATTCCCATCGAGCAACATTTACGATGCTTTCTGACCTTCGCGTTCACTTCTTTGAAAAACTAGAAAAGATGCCGTTACCTGACATTCAAAGGTATCGTAGTGGAGATTTACTTTCTCGAATCGTAGGAGATGTCGAGAGTTTACAAAACTTTTTTCTACGTGTGTTATATCCGCCGATTATTATGGTGACAGTTTTTATAGGCACGATTATGTTTGTCTCTTTTTATACGGTGGAGATTGTCATTATTTTAATTATAGGATTAATGTTAACAGGTTTTCTTATTCCAGCATGGTTTGCAATCAAACAAAGAAAATTAAGTGGAGAAATACTAAACACTAGAGCAAATTTTTCTACTGAAACGACAGAATGGTTTAAAGGCTATCGTGATCTAAAAATTCACAGGCAACTATTAGAAAAAGAACAACAATTAATTAGTGCATCTGACGCTTATATTGAACAACAAGAGAACTTAGGAAAAAGATCTAATATAAATCACTCTATAAATCTAGCTGTTTCATTTCTTATTTTCTGGACAGTTGTTGCTGTTAGTGGATATTTAGTTGCAAGTGGCCAGTTAGATGGTCTATTTTTCGCGATGGTCGTTATGATTAGCCTTACATTGTTCGACCATTCCACACCGATGGCTACATTGCCAATATACTATGAAGAAAGTGAGCGTGCAGCAATTCGTCTAGAATCTGTCATTGACTCCCCTAAAATAAAATCTAAGAAGCAGAGGGGGGAAGGCAATTTTAAAAATCCACCTTCTATTACGTTAGAACATGTTAGTTTTTCTTTTCCAGGGGAGAGCAGGGAAGTAATTAAAGATATCAACTTACATTTTCCTTCAGGATCGAAAACAGCTATTGTTGGTCCAAGTGGCTCAGGTAAATCTACTGTATTAAACTTGCTTTTGCAGTTACATGATGTGACTAAAGGGACAATAAAATATGAAGATATTAATCTGAAAGATCTAGACCAAGAACAATTATGGAAGCAAGCGAAAGTCGTGTTACAAGAAAACCACTTTTTTGCCGGTACGATAAGAGATAATTTATTACTTGAAGCAGATTTTATGACCGATGAAGAGATAAAGCAATTACTATTTGATGTCCAATTATCACAATTTACCCCATCAACTGAAGTGTTTGAGAATGGCGAGAACTTATCTGGTGGCGAAAAACAGCGACTTGCTATGGCTCGCGCAATAGTAAAGAAAGGTAACATCTGGTTACTAGACGAGCCGACTTCTTCACTAGATAGCTGGACTGCAAATCGTATATATAACGAACTCTATCGACGAGCAACAAATGACACAGTTATTTTAGTAAGTCACCAACTAGCAGGACTTGAAAAGATGGATCAAATTGTCGTCATGGATCAAGGGAAAATCGTAGAGGTAGGAAACTATGAAGCGTTA